>JBFZDU010000001.1:0-3137 GCA_041307205.1 Gammaproteobacteria bacterium
CGAGAAACGCGTCAGCGTTTCGAGTATTGCGGACGCTTGCGCGCCTTGTGCAGGCCGACCTTTTTGCGTTCCACGGCGCGGGCATCGCGGGTCAGGAAGCCGGCGCGGCGCAGCGCCGAACGCAGCCCTTCGTCGTATTCCACCAGGGCGCGGGCGATGCCGTGACGGATGGCACCGGCCTGGCCGGTGGTGCCGCCACCGGCGACGGTGACCTGGGCATCGACCCGGTCAGCCATCTGGGTGGTTTCCAGCGGCTGGCGCACGATCATGCGCGCGGTTTCGCGGCCGAAGAACTGGTCCAGGCTGCGACCGTTGACCGTGATGTTGCCGCTGCCGGGGCGCAGGAAAACCCGGGCCGCGGAGGTCTTGCGGCGGCCGGTGCCGTAGTTGGTCTGCTCTGCCATGATGCCTTCCGACGTCAGATGTCCAGCGCCTGCGGCTGCTGGGCCTGGTGATTGTGGGACGGACCGGCGTAAACGCGCAGCTTACGCAGCATCGCCCGGCCCAGGGGATTACGCGGCAGCATGCCGCGCACGGCGGTTTCGAGCACCCGCTCGGGTGCCTTTATGAGCTGCTTCTCCAGGCTGATCGACTTCAGATTGCCGACGTAGCCGGTGTGGTGGTGGTACATCTTGTCTTTCAGCTTGTTGCCGGTCACCCGCACCTTCTCGGCATTGACCACGACAATGTAGTCACCGGTGTCCACGTGCGGCGTGAAAATGGGCTTGTGCTTGCCTTTGAGCCGGCGCGCGATCTCGCTGGCCAGACGCCCCAGGGTCTTGCCCTCGGCGTCGACCACGAACCAGTCGCGGCGCACTTCGGCGGGTTTGGCGCTTACCGTCGTTGTCATCGGTCGATTCTCAATTGGACGAGAGACGTGGTTCGGTCCACGAAAGGGCGCGAATGATACCGAACCGGCCGCCGACCCGCAAGAGCCCCTAAACCCCAGGCAAAAAAATAGCGCGATGGGATACACCGCGCTGCAATTTAACCACCAAAGGAGGATGGAGGAATACAGAAGCTTAAGGAGAAGCTTCAGTATGTTGGCAGTTTCTTATATTCAAATCTTCTTGTCAACTGCCTTCTGCCGCGGCGCGCCCCGGCAGGCGCAGGCGTTCGACCTTGCGCCCGTGCTGCAGGTGTTCGCGGATGATCTCGTCCAGGTCCTCGTGATCGATGTAGGTGTACCAGGTTTCTTCGGGGTAAACGACGAGCACCGGTCCCAACTCGCAGCGGTCCAGGCAGCCGGCCGTGTTGATCCGGACTTTGCCAGCACCGTGTATGCCCAGTTCCTTGCAGCGCCCTTTCACATAGTCGCGCGCGTCCTGCGCCCCGCAGGCGCCGCAGCACTGCCGCCCTTGCTCGCGCTGGTTGACGCAGAAAAACACGTGATGTTGGTAATAGGACATGGTGGCCCCGCGCACCCGGTTGTTCGATTGGGTGCATTATACGCGGATGCCGCTGCGCCCCCTGAGCCCGCCCAAGCCCGCAGATCGCAACGCTTTCCTGGCCAGCGAGGCCGACCGTTGCGTCAAGTGCGGCCTGTGTCAGCCCGAATGCCCGACCTACGCGTTGACCCGCAGCGAGGCCGATTCGCCGCGCGGCCGCATCGCCCTGATCGAGGCCCTGGCCGGCGCGCGCCTCGACCTGACGGCGGCCCTGGACGGGCACCTGGATGGCTGCCTGCTGTGTCGCCGTTGCGAGTCGGTGTGTCCTTCCGGCGTTCGTTTCGGTGCATTGATGGACCAGGCCCGGCAGTTGACCCTCGGACGCCGGCCGCGCTGGCTGCGCTGGACGGTGGATCTGTTGAGCCGCCCCGCCGCCGTCGGCGCCGTGCTGCGCCTCGGCCGGCTCGCCCCGGCCCTGCCCGGACCGGCCGGCCGCCTGGTGCGGCTGGCCAGGTCAACCGCCGCGCACCACCCGCCGGCAGCCGGCCGTTACGCGGCACTGGCGCCCTTGCAGGGCAAGGTCGGGCTGTTCCTGGGCTGCGTCGCCCGGCACACCCACGCCGACACCCTGCATGCCGCGCTGCACCTGTTGCGGCAGGCGGGGTTCGAGGTGGTCATCCCCGCCGGGCAAGGCTGCTGCGGCGCCCTGCACGCCCACCTCGGGGATGACGCGCAAGGCAAGCGCCATGCCGACGCGCTGCACCACCAATTCGACCTCGGCCTGGATGCCATCGTCAGCGCCGCCACCGGTTGCGGCGCGCACCTCGGGGACGACGCAGCCCGCCAGGCGCTGCCGGCACCGCATGTCGACGTGCTGGCATTCCTCGCCGAACACGCCCCGGCCAGTTGGCGTTGGCGAGCACTGCCGGGCCTGGCGGCACTCCACACCCCCTGTTCGCAGCTCAACGTGCTGCGCAGCGCGGCGGCGGTCCCGACCCTGCTTGGCCGCATCCCGGCGTTACGGCTGCTGCCACTGCCAGGCAACGACCGCTGCTGCGGCGCCGCCGGGGGCTATCTGCTGGCCCACCCGGAGACCGCGACGCGACTGCGCACGCCCCTGGTCGAGGCGGTAGTGACGGCGCGGCCCGATTGGGTGGTGACCAGCAATCCCGGCTGCGCCCTGCACCTGGCCGCCGGGCTGAAGGCGGCCGGGTGCGCCGTCCCGATGCTGCACCCGGTCGAGTTGCTGGCCCGCCAGCTGATCCACCGGGACGAGGCTCGGGACGCGCCGGTGCGGACGCGCAGCGCGCCAGGCGCTTAAAATGGGCTCGTATTCAACGCAAGGCAGGGCCAGACCATGACAACCCGCCATTACAGCCCCTTCGACCGGCTGGTGATCAACCTGGACCAGGCCGTGCGGACCCTGTTCGGGCGACCGCAGACCACCGAACGCCCCGACCCGGCGCGCGGCCTGGACGACGCAGCGCTCGACGACGCCGAACGGGATCGGATTGCCCGGCTGATGCGCGTCAACCACACCGGCGAGGTGTGCGCGCAGGCGCTGTACCAGGGACAGGCCCTGACCGCGCGCCACGACGCGGTGCGGGTCGGCATGGAGCGCTCGGCGGCCGAAGAGAACGACCACCTCGACTGGTGCGAACGCCGCATTCACGAACTTGGCGGCCGGCTGAGCCTGCTCAATCCGCTGTGGTACACCGGCTCCTTCCTGATCGGGGCCGCTGCCGGTAT
>JBFZDU010000002.1:0-4464 GCA_041307205.1 Gammaproteobacteria bacterium
CATGGTGTATCGCGGTCCTCGTTCACGCCGGGCACGAACAGGTCCTGGTCGGCATAGATGCCGATGCCGCGGTTGGCGGCGTCCGCGGCCGGCGTCAGCACTACCAGGCCGACCCAAAAGACCGTGCTGCGCATGGTATGCATCACTGCTGTGACTCGCACGGCTTGCCCCTGCTCCAGGTGTCTGCTGCGGCGGGCGCAGGATAACGCCGTGCGGTGCCCGCGGCGCGACCGGGTTGGCGTAGCCGAAACGCCGGCGCCGCGACCGCGGCAGATTGTGGTGCAGCGTGCAGATCCTTCGTTTTGGCAGGGTTGAAAAGTACCGGCCGCGGTCCGATCTTAGCCGCATTGCCAACTTGTCCGTGCCGGAGGTATGCACATGGCCATAACACTCACCCCAGCGGCGGCCGCACATGTCAGTAACATGCTCAACAAGCGTGGCCAGGGCATCGGGCTGCGCGTCGCTACCAAGAAAAGCGGCTGCACCGGGTTCGCCTACGTGGTCGATTACGCGGATGCGCTGGCCGAGGCCGATCGGGTCTTCGACAGCCATGGTGTGAAAGTCGTGGTGGACGGCGACAGCCTGCAGTTGCTGGATGGCATGGAAATCGATTTCGTACGCAACAACCTGCTCAACCAGGGTTTCGAGTTTCGCAACCCGAATGTCAAAGACATGTGCGGCTGCGGGGAGTCCTTCAGCGTCTGACCGCGCCATGAGCCAGATCGCCGAATACATCGACGCCTTCGACCTGCTGGGGGACTGGGATACCCGCTATGCCTACCTGGTAGAGCTGGGCGTACAGCAGCTCGCCCCCATGCCGCCCGAGTTGAAGACCGAAGACAACCGGGTGAAAGGCTGCATGAGCACCGTGCATGTCGCCGCCGTGCCCGACCCCGCGCATGCCGGCCAACTGCGTTACTACGGCGACTGCGACACGGCCATCATCAAGGGCGTGGTAGCCATCCTGGTGAAGCTGCTGTCGCACAAATCGCCACAACAAATCCTGGATCTGGACGTGGATCGCCTGTTCAAGGGCCTCAAGCTAGAGGAACATCTCAGCCCCAATCGGCACTTCGGCATCTATGCCATCGTCGAGCTGATGAAGGCGCAAGCGCGCGCGCTGCTGCCGGCCGGTTCGACGTCGGCGTGATCGCAGTTGGGCCGGGGTTAGGTTGCCGGCGATCGGAAAGCGGCCGATGTGGTTGGACGACGGTGGCTTAACCAAGCATCCCGAACGTCGGTCGGCAGTCAGTCCAGCATACCCAGCGTCAGCCGGGCCTCTTCGCTCATGTGCTCGACCGACCAGGGCGGGTCCCAGACCAACTCGACCGCGACCTCGGTGACGCCCTCCACTGCGCGCAGCGCGGACGCCACCATGCCGGGCAGCGTACCGGCCACCGGACAGGCCGGGGCGGTCAGGGTCATATCCACTTCGACCCGCCCGGCCGGGTCCACGTCGAGGCGGTAGATCAACCCCAGATCGTAGATGTTGACCGGGATCTCGGGGTCGTGGATCGCCCGCAACGCCGCGATCAGGCGGGCTTGCAGCGCCGCGCCCGAGGCGCCGGCCTCCGGGGGCGGCGCCTCAGCGACTTCGGATCCTTGCCCCAGCAGTGCCGCCAACTTCACGAACATCAGCCGGCGACCTCCTGCGTCAGACGGGCGCTGACCCGTCGCTCGATGTGGTCCGCCACGCTCGGTATCGGGAACTCGTCGTACACCGCCCGGGCGAAGCCCAGGCAGATCATGCGGCGGGCCTGCGCTTCCGGGATGCCGCGGGCGCGCAGATAGAACAATTTGTCGGCGTCGATCTCGCCGACCGTGGTGCCGTGACTGCAGGCGACGTCGTCGGCATAGATTTCCAGCTGGGGCTTGGTGTCGATCTCGGCCTGGCGCGACAGCATCAAGTTGGCGTTGGAGAGGCGCGCATCGGTCTTTTGCGCCGCGCGCCCAACCACGATGCGGCCGTCGAACACCCCGCGGCCCTTCCCGTTGAGCACCCCGCGAAAGTCCTCGCGGCTGGTACAGCCCGGTACGTCGTGCCGCACGTCCAGGTGATTGTCCACCAGTTGGCCATCACCGACCAGGTACAGCCCGCTGAGCTGGCAGGTGGCGCCGGGACCCGCGAAGGCGACATGCCAGTCGCTCCGCGACCAGCCGGCGCCGAGCGCGACGCCCAGTCCGTTGTAGCGACTGTCCCGGCCCTGGCGCAGCGACAGGTTATGAACCTGGAAGGCGTGGCGGCTCTCCTCCTGCAGTCGGCAATGATCGAGCTCGGCGCCCTCCTCCAACACCAGGTCCAGGGCGACATTGTTGAAATACAGACTGTCTCCCAGGGCCACGTAACGCTCGATCAGGGTCGCCCGGGCCGCGGCCTCGATCAACACCAGGTGGCGCGGCTGGGCGATGCGTGCGTCCTGCAAACCGGCAGTGACGTGCAGGATCTCGATCGGCCGCGCCAGCTGCAGGCCGGCCGGCACGCGGATCACCGCCCCGTCCTGCAACGCGGCCAGGTTCAGCCGGGAAAAGACCTCGCCGGTCGTCGCCGTGCCGGTCCCCAGGTGTGCCTCCAGCCAGGGTGCGCCGTCACTCAATGCCTGCGCCATACCATTGATCACCAGTCCGGCCGGACAGCCTGCCAGATCGGAAAGCTGGGCGGAGAAACGGCCGTTGACCAGCACGATGCGCCAGGCCCCGAGGCCGCGCACCAGCAGTTCCTCCAGGTCGGAGTCCTGCAGGGCGGTGACCGGCTCACTGTCGTCGAAGGCCTCCGCCAACAGCGGTTCGAGGCTGGTGTAGCGCCAGTCCTCCTGCTTGCGCGTGGGGAAGCCCTGCGCACCGAACTGCACCGCCGCCCGATTGCGCCGTTCGCTCAACCACCGCGGCTCGCGCCCCGCCCGCTCCGTCTGGCGGGCCTCGATCAGCCGGGTGTAACGGGCAATGGGATCGATCACACTGTTCACGCCGCAACCTCCTCGGTCAGCCAGCCATAACCCTTTTCCTCCAGCTCCAGGGCCAGCGACTTGCCGCCGGACTTGATGATGCGTCCGCCCGCCAGCACGTGCACAAAGTCCGGCTGGATATAATCGAGCAGTCGCTGGTAATGAGTCACCACGACCATGGCGCGCTCTGGGCTGCGCAGGCTGTTGACGCCGTCAGCCACGATGCGCAAAGCATCGATGTCCAGGCCCGAATCGGTCTCGTCCAGTACCGCCAGGCGCGGCTCCAGCAGGGCCATCTGGAAGATCTCGTTGCGCTTCTTTTCGCCGCCCGAAAAGCCCGCGTTGACCGAACGCTTGAGCAATTCCTCTTTCATGTTCACCTGCTGCGCCTTGGCGCGCAGGTACTTCATGAAATTGAGGGCGTCCAGTTCAGGCTCCCCGCGGGCCCGGCGGATCGCGTTCACCGACTCCTTGAGGAACTGGGTGTTGTTGACGCCCGGCAGTTCCACCGGGTACTGAAAGGCCAGGAACAGGCCGTGCTGGGCGCGTTCCTCTGGCGCCAGTTCGAGCAGGTCGGCACCGTCGAAACGCACCTCGCCCGCGGTGACCTCGTAGCCCTCGCGGCCGGCCAGCACGTACGCCAGGGTACTCTTGCCCGAACCATTGGGGCCCATGATGGCGTGCACCTCGCCGGCCTTGACCTCCAGGTCCAGGCCGTGAAGGATTTCCTTGCCGTCGATGGCGGCGTGCAGATTCTTGACTGAAAGCATGAACTCGATCTCCGACAGGTGACTGGTGAATGACGCTGCTGCGCTGAGCGGCGATTGGCTCAACCGACGGCGCCTTCCAGGGAGACGCTCAGCAGCTTCTGCGCCTCCATCGCGAACTCCATGGGCAGCTCGCGGAACACTTCCTTGCAAAAACCGTTGACGATCATGGACACGGCGTCCTCTTCGCTCAGGCCGCGCTGCCGGCAGTAGAACAGCTGGTCGTCGCCGATCTTCGAGGTGGTCGCCTCGTGTTCCATCTTGGCCGTCGGGTTCTTCACTTCGATGTAGGGAAAGGTGTGCGCCGCGCACTGGTCGCCGATCAGCAGCGAGTCGCACTGGGTGTGGTTACGGGCGTTCTCGGCGCGCTGCGCGATGCGCACCAGGCCGCGGTAGGCCTGGCGGCCGTGCCCGGCCGAGATGCCCTTGGAAACGATGGTCGAACGGGTGTTGCGGCCAATGTGAATCATCTTGGTGCCGGTGTCCGCCTGCTGCCGACCGCGCGTCACGGCGACCGAGTAGAACTCACCGACCGAATCGTCACCGCGCAGGATGCAGCTGGGGTACTTCCAGGTGATGGCCGAGCCGGTCTCGACCTGGGTCCAGCTGATCTTGGAGCGGGCGCCGCGGCAGTCGCCGCGCTTGGTGACGAAGTTGTAGATGCCACCCTTGCCCTGGGCATCGCCGGGGTACCAGTTCTGGACCGTCTAGTACTTGATCTGCGCGTCTTCCAGAGCGATCAGCTCCACCACTGC
>JBFZDU010000003.1:0-5427 GCA_041307205.1 Gammaproteobacteria bacterium
GATGAAACTGGTAGACGAAACCCAGAGAGCGATTGCGCACGCGGCCGCGTGCGGCCTCGTCCAGGCTGCTGAAAGGCTGGGCATCGATGCGCACCTCACCGGCGCTCGGTTCGTCCAACCCCCCCAGGCAGTGCAGCAGGGTGCTCTTGCCCGATCCCGATGCGCCCACGATGGCCAGCTGTTCGCCCGGTACCACCTCGAGATCGACGCCTTGCAGGACCTGCACCGGCGCCGGGCCGGTGGCGAAGTCGCGCGCCAGCGCGCGGCAGCTCAACACCGGCGGCTCATTCATAACGCAGGGCCTCGGCGGGCTGGGTCTTGAAGGCGCGGTGCGCCGGGTACAGGGTCATCAGCAGGCTCCACAACAGGGCGCCGCCGCCGACCCGCGCCACGTCGAACCACTGTAGATCGGATGGTAGCTTGCTGATGTAGTAGACGTTCGGATCGATGAACTGCACACCGAACCAGCCTTCGATGCCGGCCACCGCCGCCTCGACGTTCAGGGCCAGCAGCACCCCGCCGCAGACGCCAATCAGGGTACCGGCGAGGCCGATCACCGTTCCCTGCACGATGAAGATCCAGCGCACCTGGCTGGGACTCGCGCCGAAGGTCTTGAGGATGGCGATATCGGCCTGTTTGTCGACCACTACGATCACCAGGGTCGCGACGATGTTGAAGGCCGCGATCGCCACGATGAAGAACAGCAGCGGCCCCATCATGCGCTTTTCCATCTTGAGCGCGGCAAAGAAATTGCGGTGGTAGTCGGTCCAGTTGTACACGCGGAACAGCCCCGGGTACTGGCGCGCCAACTCGTGCGAAACCGACTGCGCCTCGAACAGGTCATCGAGCTTGAGGCGCACGCCACTGACCTCCTCGCCCATGCGCTGCAGGGTGGCGGCGTCCTGCATGTGGATCATGGCAACGCCGCTGTCGTATTCACCCATGCCGACCTCGAAGACGCCCGAGACCGCAAAGCGCTTCATCCGCGGCACCGTGCCGGTCGGGGTGATCATGGTCTGCGGCACCACCAGGGTGACGCCATCACCGACGCTGACGCCCAGCGTATCCGCCAGTTCCCGCCCGAGCACGATCCGAAAGCTGTCCGGCTCCAGGTCGGTGAGGCTGCCGCGCTGCATATGCTGGGCGACGTCCACCACCTCCGGCTCCAGTTCCGGCAGCACCCCGCGCACCAGCGCGCCGCTGACCCGCTGGCCGTGGATCAGCATGGCCTGGGCCTCGACATAGGGTGCCGCACCCACCACCCGCGGGTGTTGCCTCGCCTTGGCGATGGCATCGGGCCAGTCGGCCAGGCCGCCAGAGACCGAACGGATATCGGCGTGCGAGGCCATGCCCAGGATGCGTTCGCGCACCTCCTTGTGAAACCCGTTCATCACCGACAGCACGGTGATCAGGATGGCGACACCCAACGCAATCCCGAACGCCGAAATGAACGAGATGAAGGAGATGAAGTGGTTGCGGCGCTTGGCGCGGGTGTAGCGCAGGCCGATGAACACGGACAACGGATGGAACATGGCGCGAATTAGATCACAGCCCCACCAGCAAGACCCTTAAAATTTATGCGCTTGGCCGCTAATGCTATAGTCGAAACGAAACCGAGATCCCGGATGACCCCGCCCATGAAGACGATCCCTTTGTTGCCGCTCGTCGCGCTCGCCGCCATCCTCAATGCCACCCCGACCTTGGCCGAGGAACTGCTGGTAAAGGCGATCGCGAATGAACCCGCCAATGCCGCCGCCGGCCTGCCGCGCCCCACCCGGGGCATGTCCATGTCCGCAGTGGAACAGCGCTTCGGCGCCCCGCAGGAACGCTTTGATCCGGTCGGTACTCCGGGCAGCCGGCAGCAACCGCCGATCACCCGTTGGGCCTACCCCGGCTACAGCGTCTATTTCGAGAACGACCGCGTCCTGACCAGCGTCGTCCACCGTTAAGGCCGCAGCATGGCGCCGGACACCGGCCCGCGTCGGCGCCTGCCCGCCGTGTGGGAACCGCAATCCTCGGTGATGATGACCTGGCCGCATGCGGCCACCGACTGGGCTGACCGACTGGACGAAGTCCAGCCGGTGTTTGCCCGCATCGGCGCCGCGATCGCCCACCGCGAGGTACTGCTCAGCGTCTGCCAATCGCGCGCCCATGCAACCGGGGTCCAGGCGCAGCTGCTGGCCGCCGGGGCTCCGCCGAATCGATTGCGCTACGCCCTGGCGGCCGCGGACGACACCTGGGCACGCGATCACGGCGCGATCACTGTGCTGGCCGGGGACGAGCCGGTAGTGCTCGACTTCCGCTTCAATGGCTGGGGCGGCAAGTTCGCCGCGGCGCAGGACGATGCCATCAACGCCCGGCTCGCGGCGCAAGGCGTGTTCGGGGCGGCGCGGCTCGAGGCACAGCCCATGGTGTTGGAAGGCGGCGCCGTGGAGACCGACGGCCAGGGCAGCCTGCTCGCCACCCGTCATTCGGTGTTGACAGCGACCCGCAACCCGATGTTGGACGACGCCGAGGCGGAACGGCGCCTGGGCGCCCTGTTCGGCATCGAAAGGTTCTTATGGCTGGAGCACGGCGCACTGAGCGGCGACGACACCGACGGCCACATCGACACCCTGGCGCGCTTCTGCGACCCGGCCACGATCGTCTATGCCACGGCTGCTGTCGACGACCCGGACCGGCCCGGCCTGGAAGCGATGCGGCGGGAACTGGCACAGCTCCGCCAGCCAGACGGCGCGCCATACCGACTCGTTGCTCTGCCCCCACCGGGAATCCAACGCGACCCTGACGGGTGCCGCCTGCCGGCCACCTATGCGAATTTCCTGATTATCAATGGCGCCGTGCTGGTGCCCACCTACGCATCCGCCCACGATGCCCGGGCGCTGGAAATCCTGGCGGGGTGCTTCCCGGACCGCGCCATCGTCGGCGTGGATTGCCGCAGCATCATTCGCCAGAATGGCAGTCTGCATTGCCTGACCATGCAGTTTCCGCGCGCGCTGCCCTTGCACGCCGCCACTACCCCGGACGAATTGTGATGCCCGCTCCTGCCGCAGCCATGCTCAATGTCGCCCTGATCCAGCACGCCGACCGCGGCAGCCCCTTGGCCAACCTGGATTACATCGACCAGGAGATCCGCCGGGTGGCGGCCGGCGGCGTGCGCCTGGTGCTGTTGCAGGAATTGCACAATGGGCGCTATTTCTGCCAGTCTGAGGACACCAGCTGCTTCGATTTGGCCGAGGCCATCCCGGGGCCAAGTACCGAGCGGTTGGGGCGGCTGGCGGCGGCCACCGGGGTGGTGATCGTTGCCTCGCTGTTCGAGCGGCGCGCAGCCGGCCTGTACCACAACACCGCGGTGGTGTTCGACGCCGACGGCCGCTTGGCCGGCCGCTACCGCAAGATGCACATCCCCGACGATCCTGGCTTCTATGAGAAGTTCTACTTCACGCCGGGCGACCTCGGCTTCACCCCGGTGGACACCAACGTCGGCCGCCTGGGCGTGTTGGTGTGCTGGGACCAGTGGTACCCCGAGGCCGCCCGCCTGATGGCCCTGGCGGGTGCGGACCTGCTGCTCTACCCGACGGCGATCGGCTGGAACCCGACGGACACCGCCGCCGAACGCGGCCGGCAGCTGGAGGCCTGGCTGATCAGCCAGCGCGCCCACGCCGTGGCCAACGGCCTGCCGTTGCTCAGCTGCAACCGGGTCGGCCATGAGCGTTCGCCACAGGCGGGCGACCCGGGGATCGACTTTTGGGGCAACAGCTTCGTGTGCGGACCCCAGGGCGAACTGCTCGCCTATGCCGGGCAGCAAGAACAGACCCTGCTGGCGGCGATCGACCGACGACGCAGCGAGGAGGTCCGACGCATCTGGCCCTTCCTGCGCGACCGCCGCATCGACGCCTACGGCGGCTTGACCGCGCGTTACCTGGATGCGGGCTGAAAGGCCATCGCATGCGGCACAAGGCCCCGGCGCGGCGGCGCTTGGGGAATTCCTGCGGCAACTCCTGTGGCGCGGCCTCCGGCTGCGGTATTCGCGTTTGGTCAGACCAAACCCTTGGCGCTATATTCGATGCCCGGCGGCGGGCAGCGATCGGCAGTGCGCCGACTAATCAGCGGTCTCCCGAAACGGCCGGCGCGCGCAGTGCCTTTTCGCAACCATAGGCCGCATGGAGGGTATTGACCATGAGATATTTGTTGGCTGTGTTTGTTGCCCTGTCGGTCACCCTGGCGTGGCAGTCCTCGGCGCTGGCAGCAGAGCAGGACGCCGCGTCCGCGCCGGCAGCAGCGCCAACCGAGGCCACCGCACAGAACCCTAATCCCGCCGACGAAAACCAGGCGACGAAAGACGCAACGGACCCGGACTGCGAATAAGCCTGTTTCGAGCAGCCGGCCGGCTGGTCGGCCCCCGTTTAACGATCCAAATAGTGATAGAGGAAGCCCAAAAATGCGTCTGAAGCAACTCAGGGGTTGGAGTGCCATGACGCTGGCCGCGACCCTGTCGGTCACAGCACTGGCTGGGGACCTGGCGGTTGGCATTACCTCCGACCTGGAGAAATTCGAAGGCACGATCAACGGCCAGAAGATCACCATCACGCGCAACCAGGATCCGAAGGCGGAGATCAACCCGGCCTTCGCCAAGACCTCGCGCAAGTGCCCGCCCTTCTGCATCCAGCCCTCCAGTCTGGGTGCGGGCGTAGAAACCATCGGCGAACTCGAAGTGATCGGCTATCTGCAGAAGATGGCGGACGGTGATTCGAACATCCTGCTGATCGATTCGCGCACGCCCGACTGGGTGGCACGCGGCACCATCCCTGGCTCGGTCAATGTGCCCTGGACCAAGCTCAATCCCGCCAAGGGCGCGTCGCCCATCGATGTTGCGGAATTGATGGGCAACCAGTTCGGGGTACGCGAACAGGAAGGCCTGTGGGATTTTTCGGAAGCCAAGACCCTGTTGTTTTTCTGCAATGGCGCCTGGTGTGGCCAATCTCCCAACAACATCAAGAACCTGCAGCGCTTCGGCTACCCGGCGGAAAAGATCAAATGGTACCGCGGCGGCATGCAGGACTGGGAAAGCCTGGGCCTGACCACGGTCAAGCCGTGAACCCGTGATCCAGACCGATGCGGTGGCGGCCGGCAGGCCGTCGCCCTGCCACCCAAGCGGCTACCGCCTCGCCGCCACACTGCCTGGCTGTGGCAGAATACCGGCCTCCCCAAGCAGCTGACGCTATCCCAATGAGCCAACGCGCCGCCACCGCTGCAGCCGGGCCGGCCGCCGCCTCGCCGCTGGCGCCGCCATTACCCACCCGGGCCGGTGAGCGGTTGTTGTGGGGCCGGGCGCCGGGCGCCTGCGCCACCCTCGCCACTGCCTGCGCCGCCGCGCGGCACCACGGCTTGTTGCTGGTGATAGTGCCGGACGTGCAGACCGCTACC
>JBFZDU010000004.1:0-4333 GCA_041307205.1 Gammaproteobacteria bacterium
CCGGGTCATGCTCGAGTACTCGGGCACGCTGTTGTACGGCATGCGGCGCATGGGATTGGACGATGTCTTCGACCGCCTGCATGACATCACCGCCAATCCCGCGTATCACCCCTATGTGGAGTGGCTGGGTGCGCCTTGGGGCCATGCCGTCGCCCCCTCGACGCCGGTGCAGGACTTTCGGCGGCATGTACAAGCCTGGCAGCAGCATTTCGCCGGGATCTTCGGCATGGCGGCCATGGAGCGGGTGCGCGGCTTCTCGCCGTCGGAGATGGCACTACCCAATCACCCTGATGTTGCCTACCACTTCGTCAAGACCTTGCGCGACTGCGGCTACCAGTGGGTCCTGGTGCAGGAACACACGGTGGAACAGGCGGACAACGCCCGGCACCCGGAGCGGCCGCACCTGCCGCACCGGCTGGTCTGCACCAGTTCGACCGGGGAAACCGCCGAGATCATCGCCGTGGTCAAGACCCAGGGTTCGGACACCAAGCTGGTCGCGCAGATGCAGCCTTGGTTCGAGGCCAACAGCCTGCAACGCTGGGAACTGGCGGGCCGGTCGGTGCCGCCGCTGGTGACCCAGATTGCGGACGGCGAGAACGGCGGGGTGATGATGAACGAGTTTCCGCCCAAGTTCCGCGAGGTGGTGGGGCTGGCCTCGGGCAGCGACGTGCCGCTGATGAATGTCAGCGAGTATCTCGAACACCTGTTCGCCCTGGGCATCAAGGTCAGCGACCTGCGGGTACTGCGTCCGGTATTCCAGGGCCGTATCTGGGAACACATGCAGCCGGGGGATGGGCCGGACCGCCTCAAAGCGGTGATCGAGGAACTCAAGCGCGCGGACGGGCGCTTCCACATGGAGGGGGGGAGTTGGACCAACAACCTCTCCTGGGTCAATGGCTACGACGACGTATTGAGTGCCATGGAGTCGAGCAGCGCCCGGTTCGAACAGGCGGTCAAGGCCACCGGTTTGGCCACGGACGACCCGCGCTACCGCAACGCCCTGTTCCACCTGCTGAGCGGCCAGACCAGTTGCTACCGCTACTGGGGACAGGGACAGTGGACCGACTACGGCCGCGAGATCTGCCGGCGCACCGACGCCATCCTCGCCAGTGGCCTCGCGGCCTGAAGGCCGCTCATCCAATCACCCCTCGCAAGGAATACTGCAGTGCGCGCATCCAAGTTGTCGCAGGACGTTCAAAAGCTCACTCAAGGCCGCCACCACGATCCCTTTGCGGTGCTCGGACGCCACCAGGAGAAAGGCGAAACACTGATCCGGGTGTTGCTGCCGTTCGCCGAGACCGTGACGATCGTTGAGAATGGCATCGGCCTCAATCGGATCGAGGGGACAGACGTGTTCGAGTGGCGCGGCGATGCGCAGGCGCTGCCGGCTCACTACCGCTTGATCTGGCGCGACAAGGCGCATCGCGAACACATCTGCCACGACCCCTACACCTACGGCCCGCAGCTCTCGACCGCGCTGTTGCAGGAATTCGCCGATGGCAAGCTCAGTCGTGCCCATGACCTGCTCGGTGCGCGGGTGCACGAAGTCGATGGCGTGGCCGGCGTCCTGTTCGCGGTCTGGGCGCCGAATGCCGAGCGCGTCAGCGTGGTGGGCGATTTCAACCAGTGGGACGGGCGGGCGCACCCGATGCGCGTGCACCCCTTCCAGGGTGTGTGGGAGTTGTTCATCCCCGATCTGAATGCCGGTGAACTCTACAAGTTCGAGCTGCGGGCGCGCTTGGACGGCAGCCTGCACCTGAAGAGCGACCCTTACGGCAGGCGCTACCAGCAGCGCCCGCACACTGCGTCGATCGTCGAACCACCGTCGGCCTTCGACTGGCAGGACCAGGCCTGGCTGCAGGCCCGTGCCAAACACGACTGGCTGCACCAGCCGATGTCGATCTACGAGGTGCACCTGGGGTCCTGGCAACGCGGTCCCGAGGGCGAGATGCTCAACTATCGCGACCTGGCGGAGCGCCTGGTGGCCTATGTCACGGAGGCGGGATTCAGCCACATCGAACTGCTACCGATCAGCGAGCATCCCTACGACAAGTCCTGGGGGTACCAGACCACGGGTTACTTCGCGCCGACCAGCCGGTTTGGCACGCCCGACGATTTCCGCTATTTCGTCGACCTGTGCCACCGCAACGGCATCGGCGTCATCCTCGACTGGGTGCCGGCGCATTTCCCCAAGGACGCGCATGGCCTGGCGCGGTTCGACGGCACCGCCCTGTACGAACACGCGGACCCGCGCAAGGGGGAGCATCTCGACTGGTCGACGCTCATCTACAATTTCGGGCGCCACGAAGTAAAGAGCTTCCTGTTGTCCAGCGCCCGGTTCTGGCTCGAGGAGTACCACCTGGATGGCCTGCGCGTGGACGCCGTCGCGTCCATGCTCTACCTGGACTACTCGCGTACCGAATGGATTCCCAATCAGTACGGCGGCAACGAAAACCTCGAGGCGATCGCCTTCCTGCGCGAACTGAACGAGATCCTGCACACAGCCTTGCCCGGTATCTTGACCATGGCCGAGGAGTCGACGTCCTGGCCGCAGGTCAGCCGTCCGACTTATCTCGGCGGGCTGGGTTTTGACCTGAAGTGGAACATGGGGTGGATGAACGACACCCTGTCCTACATGGCCGAGGACCCGGTCCATCGCCGCTACCATCACGGCAAGCTGACCTTCAGCATGCTGTATGCCTTCACCGAGAATTTTCTGCTGCCGCTCTCGCATGACGAAGTCGTGCACGGCAAGCAGTCGCTGCTGCACAAGATGCCAGGCGACGAGTGGCAGCGCTTCGCCAACCTGCGCCTGTTGTATACCTACATGTACACCCATCCCGGTAAGAAGCTGCTGTTCATGGGTGACGAGTTCGCCCAGGGTACGGAGTGGAACAGCGAGCAGACGCTGGACTGGTATGTCCTCCAATATTCCTACCACCAGGGTATGCAGGCCCTGGTCCGGGACCTGAACCGGCTCTATCACAGCACGCCCGCCTTATATACCTACGAATTCGACTGGCATGGCTTCGAGTGGATCGACTGCAACGACGCCGATCAGTCGGTGCTGAGCTATGTCCGGCGCGCCGATGACGACTTCGTCATCGTCGCGGTGAACTTCACGCCGGTGCCCAGGACGAGCTATCGCATCGGTGTCCCGGTGGCCGGCAGTTACCGCGAAGTCCTGAACTCCGATTCGGTCTACTACGCCGGCAGCAATGTCGGCAACGGTCGTGAGCCTATCGTGGCGGAAGCAGGCCAATGGATGGGCCGGCCGTTTTCCATCCGCTTGACCTTGCCGCCGCTGGCTGCCGTGGTGCTCAAGCCGGAACCCGCGGAGGTAGTGGAAGCCGCGCCCGGCGAGATTGACGCGGCGGATGACGACGCTTAACAGGGGCGCATGCCCGTTTGTTATTCGCCCACGAACACCCCGAGATCCTCCAGCGCGTGGGTGGTCTCGGGGTCCAGCGACTGCTCCTCGGCGAGCCTGAGTTCGATCTGCGTGCCGGTGGGCCTGGCGTAGCGCGGGAAGGCCGGATCCAGCCCGAAGCTGCTGTTCACATCCGCCAGCACCGTTGGATGACGGTGCGTGGTGGCGCTGGGGTAGATCACCGGGGCCAGATTATGGTCGGCCGGCTCGATGAAGACCTCGAGTCGTTTGCCGTCGGCGGTGGCGCCGCCGCCAGACTGAATCGCGATCCAACCCAGGTTCTCGTCGATGTGACCGTCGTTGTTGGCTTCCTGTTCATCCATTGCCAGTTCGAAGCCCGCGGACCCGAGGTTACGGATGCGGGTGGTTACCGCGTCTGAGCCGTTGTCGCTAAGCACGGCGGTGAGCACGATCGGGTCGAGTCCCAGGGGCGCGGTGAAAGCTACGCTCTCCCATTGTCCGGCGCGCGCGAGCCGGTTGCTGACCAACCAATCGGCCTCCACCACGAGTCCGCCGAGGCGGTGCTCGCCGGCCTCGCTGACCAGGTAAAACACGTCCTCCGGCAGGTGGGTGCCGTCGAGGTAATTCCATTCCTGATAGCGTACCTGCGCCTGGTCGCTGGTGAGCCCCCGCAGTCGGATGACGCCGGGGTCGCTGCCCCTGCTGGATGCGGGTTTCACCACCAGCACGGGGTTGGTGTATGCCTTGGCGAAGGGGAGCATGGTCCAGTTATGGTCGATGCCGCGCAGCAGTCCCCATTCCATTGGGGCGTCGAGGGTCGGCGCCAGACGTCTGACCGCCGCGGTATCGCTGCCGTTGTGCGTGACCTGCTGGGCGAACAGCTGGCTACCGAGGGCGAGTACCTGCAGGGTCTCATCGACGTGGCCGGTCTCGGCATCCAGG
>JBFZDU010000005.1:0-3279 GCA_041307205.1 Gammaproteobacteria bacterium
CGAGGATCCACAACAGCGTCGCAGCCCCGCAAATCCGGTCAAGCCCAGACCCCAAACAGAGTCGCGGCGCCAGCCGCACAAAGCCCCCCGGCCCTCGGCCCTCGATCCTCGGCCCTGTGTTCCAAGGCCCTGTATTCCAAGGCCCTGTATTTCAGGCCCGCTCGATTGGAAAGGCCAACACCTCGCCCAGGCTGTCGGCCCCGAGCCGCAGCATCAATAGCCGATCCAGCCCCAGGGCCACGCCGGCGCAGTCGGGCAGACCCTGTGCCAGGGCCGCGAGCAAGCGCTCGTCGAGCGGCAATTCGGCCTGGCCGCGGGCGCACCGCTTGCGGTTGTCGGCGACGCAGCGGGCGCGTTGTTCCGCCGGGTCGGCCAGTTCGTGGAACCCGTTGGCGAGTTCGACCCCGCGGTAGTACAGCTCGAAGCGTTCGGCGACCCGTGGATCGCCGGGGTTCAGACAGGCGAGCGCCGCCTGGCTGGCCGGGTAGTCGTACACCAGGGTAAGGCGCCCGGCCCCGAGTCGCGGCTCGATCAGGGCGGTCAACAGCAGGTCCAGCCAGGCATCGCGGTCCGGCAGTTCGAGCCCGGCAGCACCGTCGATCTGCGCCACGGCCAGGCCCCGCAGCGCCGCGACCGGCGCCTCCAGGGGATCCAGATCGAGGTAGCGCATAAACAGTTCGCGATAGCTCAGGCGTTCTTCGGCCAGGGCCGGTTGGCCCAGCCCGAGGCGCGCCAGTGCTGCCACCTCGTCCATCAAGCGCGGCAGGTCAAAACCCGGGCGATACCATTCGAGCAGCGTGAATTCGGGGTTGTGGCGCCGGCCCGCCTCGCCGTCGCGGAACGCCTTGCAGATCTGGTAGATGGGTCCGCTGCCCGCCGCCAGCAGGCGCTTCATGGCGAACTCGGGGGAGGTCTGCAGGTACAGGGTCAAGCCAGCCGGCCAGCCCGGCCCGGTGTAGCGGGTCAGCAGGGGTTCCAGCGCGGGATCGGTGCCGGGCGCACTGGCGCACAGCGGGGTCTCCACTTCGAGCACGCCCGCCGCGGCGAAGAAGGCCCGCAGCTCGGCGAGCAACCCGGCGCGCGCCCGCAGCACCGCCGGGCCCGCGCAGGGTCGCCAGTCCGACGTCACTCGTCCTTCACGCGGCTGACGTATTCGCCCGAGCGGGTGTCGACCTTGATCTTCTCGCCGACCTGCACGAACAGCGGCACGCGCACCACCGCCCCGGTCTCCAGGGTCGCCGGTTTGCCGCCGCCGCCGGAGGTGTCACCCTTCACGCCCGGGTCGGTCTCGGTGATTTCCAGGACCACGAAGTTCGGCGCCGCGACCGCGATCGGCGCGCCATTCCACAGAGTCACGATGCACTGGTCCTGGTCCTTGATCCATTTCACCGTATCGCCCAGCGCGGCCGCGTCAGCCTGGCACTGCTCGAACGACTCGTTGTCCATGAAGTACCAGAACTCGCCGTCGTTGTAGAGGTATTGCAGATCCCGGTCGACGACGTCCGCCCCTTCCACCGTCTCGCCCGAGCGGAAGGTCTTCTCCAGCACCCGGCCGGTCTTGAGGTTGCGGACCCGAACCCGGTTGAACGCCTGCCCCTTGCCGGGCTTGACGAATTCGTTCTCGATGATGGCGTAAGGGTCGCCATCCAGCATAATCTTCAGGCCGCCCTTGAACTCGTTGGTGCTGTAAATCGCCATGCCTTCCTCTTGGTCCTGCGCAACAAAGCGCAGCATGATACAGCGTTCCCCAGCACTGTGGCAGCAGGAGCTGGCCCAGGCGGTCACCGATCCGGCGGAGCTGCTCCGCATCCTCGGACTCGACCCGGCCCTGCTGCCGGCGGCCCGGCAGGCGGCGGCGCTGTTCCCGCTGCGGGTGCCGCGCTATTTCATCGGCCGGATGCGCCACGGCGACCCCGACGACCCGCTGCTGCGGCAGGTCCTGCCACTGGGCGAGGAGCTGCTGGACCACCCCGGCTTCGTGACCGATCCGGTCGGCGACCACGCCGCCGACCAGGGCGGGGGCATCCTGCGCAAGTACCATGGCCGGGCGCTGCTCATCACCACGGGCGCCTGCGCGGTGCATTGCCGGTATTGCTTCCGGCGCCATTTTCCCTACACCGAACTGTCGCTGGGGCGCAGCGGGCTGGCCACGACCCTCGACCGGCTCGCCGCCGTGCCGGAACTGACCGAAGTCATCCTCAGTGGCGGCGATCCGCTGACCCTCAGCGACCAGCGGCTGGGCGAACTGCTGGCCGGCATCGCCGCCCTGCCCCGGCTGCGCCGGCTGCGCATCCACACCCGGCTGCCGGTGGTGCTGCCGAGCCGGATGACCGCCGGGCTGGTGCGGCTGATCGCGACCACGCCCCTGGCCACGACCGTGGTGATCCATGCCAATCACCCGCAGGAACTCGGCCCGGTCCTGGAGCGGGCCCTGGCACCGCTAAGGCAGACCCGCGCCCAGCTGCTCAATCAGGCGGTCCTGTTGCGTGGAATCAATGACACGCCGGAGATTCAAGCGCAGTTGAGCGAAGACCTGTTCCAGCTGGGGGTGCTGCCCTATTACCTGCACCAGCTCGATCCGGTCGCAGGCGCGGCCCATCACGCCGTCACCCGGGACAGTGCGCTGGCTTTGCTCGCCGCCCTGCGCCAGCGCCTGCCCGGGTATCTGGTGCCGCGGCTGGTGGCCGAACAAGCCGGCGCAGCGACAAAACTGCCCCTGGAACTGCTACCTTAGCCAGGGCCGCCGGGTGCGCGACCTTGCGCGCACGCGCGGCGCGTGCCGAATCCCTAAAGTACCCTGTGACAGCGACCGCTAAATCAACGACTCCCTAGGTGGAATAACGCCGGTGGACACACCTGACGACTACCAGCCAAGCAACCCCTCCACCGAGGGCCTCAGGTCCCTCGGTCTGCGCGTACCCCAACAGGCGCCCGCCTCCCCCGACAGTTTCCTGCTCGACGCCAAGGCGACCAACGCCTGGTTCAGCGCCCTGCCCATGGCCAATATCGGCGAGACCGCGCGCCAGATATTCAATGCCCTGGTGGATTGCAACCGCATGGAAATGTCCCAGGTGATCCGTGCCCGGGTCACAGAGCAGTTCCGCGAACCGGTGGCCTACCTGTGCAAGAACCTTGAGCGGCACTACGTCGACCTGGGTATGCCGCTGTCGGCCAAGGGCCGCAAGACCGTCTCGCTGGCCCTCGAACTACAGTCCGAGCTGGCCGTCGGTTACAAGATCATCATCGAGGGCCTGCTGAGCGGCGATCCGCAACATTTCG
>JBFZDU010000006.1:0-15231 GCA_041307205.1 Gammaproteobacteria bacterium
AAGATTAACCGACCGTGCAGAAGGGGCAAAGCAGCCTTGCATCACGGCTGCCGCAGCGGCAGGCTATGGCTGCCTGAGGCGCATCCACGGAGGGAATATGGCCATCAAGGATTGGCCCGCGGCCGAGCGCCCGCGGGAGAAGCTGTTGCAGCGCGGCCCGGCGGCATTGAGCGACGCCGAGCTCCTGGCGATTTTTCTGCGTACCGGCGTAAAGGGTCGCAGTGCCGTCGACTTGGCGCGACAACTGCTCGTCAGCTTCGGCGGCCTGCGGCCGCTGCTCGCCGCCGAACGCGCCGCCTTCTGCCAGGCACCCGGCCTCGGCAGCGCCAAGTTCGCGCAGCTGCAGGCCGTGCTCGAAATGTCCCGCCGCCACCTGTCTGAACGGCTGCAGCGCGGCGACGTCCTGTCCAGCCCCGAGGCCACGCGGCGCTACCTGCAGGCACAGCTGGGACACTACCCCTACGAGGTGTTCGCCGTGCTGTTCCTGGATAACCGGCACCGCGTGATCGCCTACGAGGAGCTGTTCCGGGGCACCATCGACGGCGCCAGCGTGCATCCGCGCGAGGTGGTGCGGCGTGCGCTGGCCCACAATGCCGCCGCCCTGATCCTGGCGCACAATCACCCCTCGGGGGTGAGCGAGCCCAGCCAGGCCGACCGCCAGATCACGCTGCGCCTGCGTGACGCCTTGGACCTGGTGGATGTGCGGGTGCTGGATCACCTGGTAGTGGGCGACGTGGAATGCAGCTCGCTGGCGGAACTCGGCCTGTTGTAGCGCACAGGACGGTTGCCTGGGCACACCGGCTCTGGTATAAATTCCGCCTTTCCGCGCCCGGGGCCGCACCCCTGGACGCCCCCATTGAACGGATTATCGAGGCTGCGACCATGTCCAGAGTGTGCCAGGTAACGGGCAAACGGCCGATTACCGGGAACAACGTGTCCCATTCCCACCGCAAGACGCGGCGTCGTTTCCTGCCGAATCTGCACTTCCATCGGTTCTGGGTGGAGAGCGAGCAGCGCTGGGTGCGGCTGCGCGTGTCGGCCAGTGGCATGCGCGTCATCGACAAACGGGGTATCGACGCCGTGCTCGCCGACCTGCGCGGTCGTGGCGAAAAGGTCTGAGGAGATAAATCATGGCCAAGGCCGTCCGCGAAAAGATTCGCCTGATTTCCAGTGCCGGCACCGGGCACTTCTACACCACGACCAAGAACAAGAAGAATCAGACCGGCAAGATGGAAATCAAAAAGTTCGACCCGCGCGTGCGCAAGCACGTCATGTACAAGGAAGGAAAGATCAAGTAAGGCATCCGCCGAGCTTGGTTGGCAAGAGGAACCCGCCTTTCGGCGGGTTTCTTTTTGTCCGGCAAATCACGCCAACCGGCGTCGCTCAGGCGGGGGCTGTGGACAGCGCAGGCAAGTAGCCACGCAGCCGGCGGGAAAAATCCTCCAGCGCCTGGATCCCGGTCGCCTCGGCCTGGCGGCACCACTCCTGCAGGGCCTGCAGCAGGGCGTCCTGAGTGGGTGCGGTGCGTTCCCACACCGCCTGCAGCCGCTTGCGGTGCAAATGCACGGTCGCAAGCACCTGGCTGTGCTCCAGCAGGTCCGTCAGGCGTGCGCGGCTCGGCCCATCCAGGCGCGCCTCTTCCTTGACCAGTAAGCGCCGCGCCTGTCGCGCCAGCCGCCGGCCGTGGCGTTCGGCGCGGGCCAGTTCGGTGCGCGCAACCGGTTTGACGACTTCCCGTGCATAGAGGGCCAACACGTGCATGCGGTGCGACACCACGGCCTTGACCGTGTCCATGTCCACCACGGTCTTGGCGTGATCGATGCGCGGCTTGCGCGCCACGCGGCGAACCCGCGCCAGCCCCAGCAGTTCGAACAGCCGGATGTAGAACCAGCCGATGTCGAACTCCCACCAGCGCGCCGACAGCTTGGCCGAACTCGGGAAGGCGTGGTGGTTGTTGTGCAGCTCCTCGCCGCCGATCAAGATGCCCCAGGGCGCGACGTTGGTGGACGCATCCGGCGATTCGAAATTGCGGTAGCCCCAGTAGTGACCCACGCCGTTGATGACGCCGGCGGCCCAGAAAGGAATCCAGACCATCTGCACCGCCCAGACCGCTATCCCGACGACGCCGAACAACACCAGGTCGACGATCAGCATCAGGCCCAGGCCCTGCCAGCGCAGGGCACCATAGATATGACGCTCCACCCAGTCGTTCGGGGTGCCGTGGGCGTACTTGGCGATGCGCTCCTCATCGACTGTGGCGTCGCGATACAGCTCCGCGCCCTGCCACAGCACCTTGCGCAAACCTTTGACCTGGGGGCTGTGCGGATCGTCCGGGGTCTCACACTTGGCGTGGTGGCGACGGTGCACGGCCACCCATTCGCGGGTCACCATGCCGGTGGTCAACCACAACCACAGGCGAAAGAAGTGGTTGAGCACCGGGTGGAGGTCGAGCGCCCGGTGCGCCTGGCTGCGATGCAGAAACACCGTGACCGCCACTATGGTCACATGGGTCAGGACCAGGGTGACCAGCAGCAACTGCCACCAGCCGAGATTCAATACGCCATCGAGCATCAAGCACCCCGCTTGTCAGTTATCAGTATTGCAGCCTACGAATCCAGGCAGCTCCAACAAGTCTAGCGGAAGGCGTCCGGCGCCGCGGGCTTTGTCCGCCAAACCCCACACGGCGCACTCAAGCGCAAACCACCCCGGCCGCTAGGTCCGGTGGATCCAGGAGGCACCGTGTCACAACCCCACCCGACCATCCCCGCGGCGACCCGGGTCGCCCGCCCGGCCAATTTCGATAGCGCGCTGCAAGTCTACGGCTACGAACTGCTGTATCGCGGCCCGCGCGAACGCGACGGCGAGCGGGCCTCGTCGGTCACCCTCCTGGACGCCTTCCTCGATCTGGGTATGGAACGGGTGGTGGGTCGACATCGTGCCTTCATCAACCTCACCCGGCGCTTCGTCACCGAACTTCCGCCCCTACCGCTGCAACCGGACCGACTGGTCCTGGAGATCCTCGAAGACATACCGGTCGATGGGGCCCTGCTCGATGGCTTGGCGGCATTGCGCGCCCGCGGTTTTCAACTGGCGCTGGACGACTACCAGTTCGAACCCCGGTGGGACCCGGTGCTGCCCTGGGTGGACATCGTCAAGGTCGACGTGATCGGTGCCGGTTGGGAGGCCATCGAACGTCACCTGCCCAGTCTGCACGCACCCGGCAGGCGCCTGCTGGCCGAGAAAGTCGAGCACTACGAGGATTTCCGGCGCCTGCAGGATCTGGGGTTCGATTACTTCCAAGGCTATTTCTTCGCCCGCCCGCAATTGCTGTCGGGGCGCCGGCTGCAGGAAAACCACGCCGTCGTGTTGCGCCTGCTGGCGCGCATCAACGACCCGGCCATTGTCATGGGGGAGCTGGAATCCCTGATCACCCAGGACCCCGGCCTGAGCTACAAAGTGCTGCGTTTCATCAACTCGGCCGCCGTGGGTCTGCCGCGCCAAGTCGAATCCATCCGCCAGGCGATAATCTATATGGGATTGGAACGCATCCGCGGCTGGGCCAGCCTGCTGGCCCTGTCCGGGGTGGAGAAGAAACCGCAGGAGGTGATGGTGCTCGGGCTGACGCGGGCCTACAGTTGCGAGGCACTGACCCGCCTGAGTGGTCAGGGGCTTCCTGACACGGCTTATACCGTGGGGCTGTTCTCCGTCCTCGATGCCATGCTGGATCTGCCGATGCCGGACATCCTGGCGCAGTTGCCGCTGCCGCCGGAGGTCGCCGCGGCGCTGGCCGACCGCAGCGGCCTCTACGGGACCACCCTGGCCCGGGTCCTGGCGCTGGAACGGAACGAACCACAGCCCACACCGATTTCACCGCCGTCCGAGGCCCAGGCCGCGCAAACCTATCTCGAGTGCATCGAACGCGCCGACCAGGCGCTCATGTTGTTGCGCTGAGTCTGTACAAGCGCAGGCTGCCGCTGCCATCGACCCGGGCCCGCCAGCCGGGCGCGAGCCAGGTGGTGGCCACCTGCTCGGTGATGACCGCCGGTCCGTCGATGACCTGACCGGCCACCAGCGCCTCGCGCCGGTAATGCGGCACCGCCGCGACGCACCCCGCCAGGCGGCAATAGCCCGCGGCTGGTGCGGGACGGCCGACCGGCGCTGCGGCCAGCGTCAACCCAGGTTGCGGGCCGGTCACCGCCACGCGCAGGTTCACCAGCTCCACCGGCAGCGCCAGACGGTGCCCATAACGCGCCTCGTGCCGCAGGTGAAAAGCGGCAGCGGCCCCGGCCGGACCCGACCAGGGCACATTCAGGGTATAGGACTGGCCAAGGTAGCGCAGGTCCACCGAGCGGCTGACGCTGCAGTCCACTGCCGCGACGCCCTCCTCGGCCAGGGCGGCGCGTCCCGCTGCAGCCAGCCCGGCCAACTCGCGTTCCAGCGCCGCCGCATCAAGCCCCGCCAGCAGCCCCAGTCGGGTGCGCGACAGCTGCCGCCCCGGCCGGGCGGCCAGCATGCCCAGCGCCGACAGCACCCCGCCGTGCACCGGCACCAGGGCCTCGGTCAGGCCCAGTTCCTCGGCCAGGGCGCAGACGTGCAAGCCACCCGCGCCGCCGAAACACACCAGCACGAAACCGCGCGGGTCGATGCCCCGCTCCACCGAGATCCGGCGCAGCGCCCGCGCCATGTGCGCATTGGCAACCTCGACCACCCCTTGTGCCGCCGCAATCGGATCACCGCCCAGGGCGGCGGCCAGCGGGGCCAGGGCGCGCTCGGCCGCCGCCTGGTCCAGGGCCATGGCGCCGCCGAGAAAGGCCTCGGCCCGCAGTCGTCCCAACACCAGGTTGGCGTCTGTGACCGTGGGCAAGTCGCCGCCGCGGCCATAGCAGGCCGGACCGGGATCCGCGCCGGCGGACTCGGGCCCCAGCTGCAGCATGCCGCCCGGGTCCAGCCAGGCGATGGATCCGCCGCCGGCGCCGATGGTGTGCAGGTCCACCATGGGTACCGCCACCGGGTAGCGGCCGATGCGACCCTCGGTGGTCAAGCGCGGGGCACCGTCGATCAGTGCGACGTCGGTCGAGGTACCGCCCATGTCGAAGGTCAGCAGGCGGGTGCAAGCGCTGGCCGCAGCGACGAAGCGCGCCCCGACCAGCCCACCCGCCGGGCCGGACAGCAGCATCCGCACGGCTTGGTCGGCGGCCTGGGTGGCCGCGGCCGTCTCGCCGGAACTCTGCATCACCGCGACCCGCGCACCCGGCAGCGCGGCGGCAAGCCGCCGCAGATAACCGGCCACCCGCGGCCCGACCCAGGCATTGAGCCAGGTGGCGATGCCGCGTTCGTATTCGCGGATCTCGGGCAGCACCTGCGAGGACAGCGACACGAACACGCCGTCCGGCACCACCGCGGCGATCCGTCGCTCCGCCCGGTCGTCAAGGTAAGAAAACAGCAGATTGACCGCGACCGCCTCCGGCGCCAGGCGTTCGAGCTGTAGTCGCAATCCGGCGAGGTCGGCCACACTCAAGGGCTCGACCTCGGTGCCGTCGGCACCGAGCCGCCCTCCGGTCTCCAGGCACAGCTCGGGCGGGACCGGCGGCGGCACGGGCGCGGGCTGCAGGTCATAGAGCTCGGCACGGTTCTGCCGACCTATGGTCAACAGGTCGGCGAAGCCGCGGTTGGTCACCAAGGCCGTGCGCACGCCCTTGCCCTCGAGCGCCGCGTTGGTCGCCACCGTGGAGCCGTGAATCACCCGCAAGCCGGCCGGGTCCAGCCCCAACTCGCGAATGCCCTGCAGGATGGCGCGCTCGGGCGCGTGCGGCGTCGACAGGACCTTGTGCACCCGCAGCCTGCCCGCATGCCACAGCACGAAGTCGGTGAAAGTGCCGCCGGTATCTATGCCGATCAGGGTCAATGGCGAAACGCACGCGTAAAAGCCGTAAGCCTAGCAGCCCGCGGCGCACGGCGGCATCCGGGGCTTGACGGGCGCTTGAGCCGCCCCGGCGTAAGCCGTATCTTGCCTGGCCATGATCGCCCTGCTGCGCGCCGAGCAACTCGCCTGCCACGACGGCCCGCACCGCCGGGTCGAGGCCCTGGATTTCACGCTCGCCGCCGGCGAGACGGTCGGCCTGCTCGGCACCAATGGCGCGGGCAAGTCCACCACGCTCGCCATGCTCGCTGGCGCGCTGGCGCCCACGGCCGGCCGGGTGTGGTTGCTGGGTCAGGATCTGCACCGCGGTCCCAGCGCCCTGCGCCGCGCCGTCGGCCTGCTGCCGGAGCGGCCACCGCTGCACCCCGAATTGACTGTCGACGAGAATCTGGCCTTCGCGGCCCGACTGCACGGGCTGCGCAGCCCGAGCGCCAGCGCGGCCTGTGGGCGCGTGCGCCGGCAGTGCGGCCTGGACCATCTGGCGCGTCGCCTGGCAGGCCGTCTGTCGCGCGGTGAGGCGCAACGCGCCGGCATCGCGCTGGCCCTGGTGCATGACCCGCGCGTGCTGCTGCTCGACGAGCCCACCGCCGGCCTCGACCCGCTGCAGGCCGCAGAGCTGCGCCAGTTGATCGGCGCCCTGCAGCCGGGGCGCGGCATCCTGCTGTCGACCCACCTGCTGCCCGACGTCGAGGCGCTGTGCAGTCGCGCCGTGCTGCTGCACGAGGGCCGGCCAGCCGGAGCGCTGGATCTGCGCAGCGAGAGCCCGGCCAGCGTCCGGGTACGGGTGGCCGACGCGCCCGGCATCACCGCCTGGACCGCCCTGCCCGGCGTGCGGCAGGCCACGCCGGCAGCCGGCGGCTGGTGGCGGCTGGCGCTGGACCAGCAGGCCCCAAGCAACCTGGCGGAGCAGATCGCCGCCCAGGGTTGGGGGCTGCAGGCCTATGTCCCAGAGCGGCACGACCTGGCGGGGTTGTTTGCGGGCTTGCTTGGCCGGGGGGAGTTTGGCTTGGACGGACAGGGACCGGACGCGCGTGCGGCGTCCCCCTCCTGCGGCCCTGCGGGCCAGCTTCTTCCCGGGGGAGAAGGAGAGCAGACCCCATGATCTTCGCCCTGGCCCGCCGCGAGTTGCTCGCCCTGTACACCACCCCCCTGGCCTGGCTGGTGCTGGCCGGGGGCCAGTTGATCCTGGCGTGGTTGTTCTTTGCCCAGCTGGAGGTCTACCAGCAGATCCAGCCGCAACTGGGCGCCAGCGGCTCCCCGCTCGGCCTGACCGACCTGGTGGTCGCCCCGACGCTCAACACCGCGGGCCTGTTACTGCTGTTGGCAGCACCCCTGTTCGGCCTGCAGGGCATCGCCGCCGAGCGCCGTGACGGGCGTATTGCGCTGCTGTTGTCGGCCCCGGTGTCGCCACTGACCCTGGCCGCCGGCAAGCTGTTGGGACAGTGGCTGGCGCTGCTGCCGCTGTTGCTGCTGGCGCTGCTCACCGTCACCAGCCTGCAGAGCGGCACCGCCCTGGACCTGGGAAGACTGTGCGGCGCGCTGCTGGGCCTGGCGACGCTAGCCCTGTTCGCGGCGGCCGTCGCGCTGTGGCTCTCCAGCCTCGGCAGCCACCCGGGCGCGGCGGCGGCGGCGGCCTACGGCCTGTTGCTGCTGCTCTGGCTGCTCGACACCGGCAGCAATCCCGACGCCCCCTGGCAATGGCTGGCCCTGGCCCCGCACCTGGGAGCACCGCTAAAGGGTCTGGTGCGCCTCACCGACCTGCTGTACTTCGGCGGCCTGAGCGGCGCCGCCCTGGCCCTGACCACCTATCGCCTGTGGCAATTGGGTGGCGGCCGATGAAGCTGCAGCGGCTGCGCGCCCTGTTATTCCACGCGCTGCTGCTGGCCTTGGTGGGTTTGCTCGGGGTGATCGCGACCCGCCACCCCTGGGAGGTCGACCTCAGCCGCGACGGCCGCAACACCCCGCATCCGGCGACCGCAAAACTGCTGCAACAACTCGACGGCCCGGTGACCATCACCGCCTACGCCCCCGAGCACCCGGTGCTGCGGGCCGGCATCGGCGACCTGGTGGAACGGCTGCGCCGCAGCGGCGCGACCATCGAGCTGGGTTTCGTCGACCCGGTGCGCGAGCCCGAGGCCGCGCGGGCCGCCGGGGTGCGCCGCAGCGGGACGCTGGTGGTCGACTATGGTGGGGGCAGCGAGCGGGTGGACACCCCGAGCGAGGCCGGCATCGCCGACGCCCTGGCCCGCCTGTCGCGGCGCGGCAACCCCTGGATAGTCGTTCTCACCGGGCACGGCGAGCGTGCCCTGACCGGTACCGCCCCCGGCGACCTCGGCCAGTTCGGCCAGCTGCTGGAACAACGCGGCTATCGACTGTTGCCGCTGGCCCTGGTGGACACCCCGCAACTGCCGGACAACGCTGCCCTGGTAATCCTGGCCGCCCCGCAAACCGACCCGACCCCGACCGAGCTGGAACGGTTGGAACGCTGGCTGGACGAGGGCGGTCCGCTGCTGTGGCTGACCGAGGGCGAGGTCCGCCCGGCACTGCTGGCGGCCCGCCTCGGCCTCCAACCCCTGCCCGGCACGGTCGTCGACGCCGCGGCCGCCGAGCAGAACCTGGACACACCCGGGGTCGCGGTCTCGGCTCGCCACCCCGCCCACCCGGTGACCCAGGCGCTGGACGGCCCGGTACTGCTGCCCGGCGCCCTGGCTTGGCAACTGCGCGAGTCATCGGGCTGGCAGGCAACACCGCTGCTGCACAGCAGCCCGCGCAGCTGGAACGAGACCGGTGAGTTGACCGGCGCCCTGCGCCGCACTGCCGAGGCCGGCGAGCGCCGCGGCCCGTTGCCGCTCGGGGTGGCCCTGACCCGCACCGCACCCGCCGGTGAACAGCGCCTGGCGGTGCTGGGCGACGCCGACCTGTTCAGCACGGCGGCACTCGGCCTGGGCGTCAACCGTAGCTTCGGCCTGGCCTTGGTGCACTGGCTGACCGGCGAACGGCGCCTGCTCGGCGTGCCGCCGCGCCAGGCCCGGGATCTACGACTGGACTGGTCTGCCAAGGCCGCGGCGCTGGCGGTGGCGCTGCTGTTACTGGCCTTGCCGGCGGTCCTGCTGGGCGCCGGGCTGTGGGTACGTTGGCGGCGTCGGCGCGGCTGAGATGCATCCGCTCGATCGCGTCAACGCCCTGCTGGCCCTGCTGCTAACGGCCCTCGTTTGGTGGCTATGGGCCGGTCAGCCGGCGGACCCGGGACCACCGCCGCTGACCGGCATCGACCCGGCGGCGGTACACGAAATCCGCTTCTATACGGGGGCGGAACTGGGCTGGTTGCTGCTGCGCACCCCGGACGGCTGGACCCTCACCCACCCCGAGATCGCGCCGGCCGCGAACGACCGGGTCGCGCAGCTGCTGAGGCTGCCGCGCACGCCCAGCCTGGGGCGCTTCCCCGCCCCGGCCGCGCTCGCTGCCTATGGTCTGGCAGCGCCGGCGTACCGGCTCGTCTTCGATGAACGCGAGATCGCCTTCGGCGGCACCGAGCCCACCTCGGGATTGCGTTATGTGCTGGCCGACGGCCAAGTCCAGTTGATCGGCGACGGTTTCCACCACCACCTACTGGCCGGGGCCAACGGCTTTCGGGCGCGGGTGGACTGATGCCGGAGCTGCCGGAGGTCGAGACCACCCGGCGCGGCATCGCGCCGCACCTGGGCGGCCGGCGCATCACCGCCGTGGTGGTGCGCGAACCGCGGCTGCGCTGGCCGGTGCCGCCGGACCTGCCGCAACGCCTGGCCGGGCAGCGGGTCCTGGCGGTGGAACGGCGCGCCAAATACCTGCTACTGCGTTTTCCCCAAGGCACCCTGATCCTGCACCTGGGCATGTCGGGCAGCCTGCGGGTGCTGCCTGCCGCCTCGCCCCCCGGACCCCACGATCACCTCGACCTGGTGTTCGGCGGGCAGTGCCTGCGCCTGCGCGATCCGCGCCGCTTCGGTGCCGTACTCTGGACCGACGCCGACCCGCAGATCCACCCCCGGCTGCGCGACCTGGGTCCCGAACCCCTGTCGGACGCCTTCGACGGCGCCCACTTGTGGCGTGCCGCACGCCAGCGCCGGGTGGCGGTGAAACAATTGCTGATGGACGGCAAAGTAGTGGTCGGGGTGGGCAACATCTACGCCAATGAAGCCCTGTTCCGCGCCGGCATCCGTCCGACACGGCCGAGCAACCGCATCAGCGCGGCGCGCTACGAGCGCCTGGCAGAAGCGGTCAAGGCCGTGTTGGCCGAAGCCATCGCGCAGGGCGGCACCACGCTGCGCGATTTCCTGCGCGAGGACGGCAGCCCGGGCTATTTCCGCATCCAACTGCAGGTGTACGACCGCGGCGGCCAGCCCTGCCCCAGCTGTGGCGCCGCGCTGCACGCCTGCCGGCTGGGACAACGCTCGACGGTGTATTGCGCACACTGCCAGCGCTGATATCGGACCGCATTGACGGCAGATCCCGCCTTTGCGGGGTCGCGCGGCGGCCGGTCAGCCGCCCGGCCCGGCAAGGACCGAGAACCGCTCCACCAGCACCAGCTCGCAGGCATTGGCGCCGGTGTCGTCGCGGCTCAGAGAACTGCGCCAGCGCCAACCGTCGGGACCGCGCGCCTCCACCAACCGGCCGGAGAAACGCACCAGGTCGCCCGGGCGCGTCGCGCGGATGCTGTCCTCCACCCCGTCGTCGGCCGGGATCAGGTGCATGTTCGCGCTGTGGCGCTCGATGTCGCGACGCGGGATCGGGAACTCAGGTACCGACCAACGGTACCAACGGCCGCCCTGGCTGATGTCGATATGCTCCAACACGCCGTCGTCCGACATGGGTCCCCAACCCAGGGCCAGGTCCACCGGCACCAGTTCCGCACCGCGGTCGAAGCGGTAATCCTCGCGGGACAGGACGCGGGCCCGCAGCTCGAAGCGGGCCAGTGGCCGCAGACTGTATCCCTTGTGGTGCAAGCTGGCCGCATCCTCGACAACGGTCTGCACGGGCGGCTCGGACACTAAGACGCCCGGCCCGTGCCGCACTGGCACGGCGTCACTCCGCAGCTGCCACCAGCCCACCGCCAGCAATCCGACCAGCAACAGCCATCGACCCAAGGTCATATCGCACTCCGCCTCGCGGCCCTCCCAGCATGTCGGCGGGCGACTGGCCTGGCTTTACCTGGAGGTCGCCGCAGCGGCCCTGACCGCCAAGGCGGGGGCAAAGTATTTATCCAGGCTATATATACCTTTGAAATACCCAATCCTTTTGATCTTGTGCAGTGCACAATAATCAGCCGTTAACCCAGACCCCGCCGGCCAGCCTCAATCCCCCCGGCGGCCCGAATCCCAGTCGGAGGTTACCATGACCGAACGCGTACAAGTCGGCGGCCTGCAGGTCGCAACACCCCTCTATGAACTGGTGCGGGATCGGGTTGCCCCGGGGACCGGAATCGACCCGGATGCCTTCTGGGCGTCCTTCGCCGCGATCGTCCGAGACCTCGGACCCGGGAACCAGGCCCTGCTGGCGCGGCGCGACGCCTTGCAGGCCCGAATCGACGACTGGCACCGCAAGCGCCACGGCCTTGCGCACTCGGCCCAGGAATACAAGGCCTTCCTGCAGGACATCGGCTACCTATTGCCCGAGGGACCGGACTTCCAGGTCAGCACCACCGACGTGGACACCGAAATCAGCCACATCGCCGGCCCGCAGCTGGTGGTGCCGGTCAGCAACGCCCGCTATGCCCTGAACGCCGCCAATGCCCGCTGGGGCAGCCTGTTCGATGCCCTGTACGGCACCGACGTGATCCCAGAGGACGCCGCCGCCCGAGTTCCTGGCTACAACCCGGTGCGCGGCGAACGCGTGTTCGACTATGCCAATGGCTTTCTCGACGACGCCGTGCCACTGGCGCGTGGCCGCTACGGCGAGGTACGCGCCTTTGCGGTGCAGGACGGCCGACTGGTCATGAGCCGCGCCGACGGCAGCCAAACCGAGCTTGCGGACCCCGCACAGTTCGCCGGCTACCGCCTGCGCGACGGCCGGCTGACGACCGTGCTGCTGCGTAACAACGGGCTGCATCTGGAGGTCCAGCTCGATCCCAGCCACCCGATCGGGAAACAACACCCGGCAGGCGTCAGGGATCTGGTGCTCGAATCCGCCGTTACCACCATCCAGGACTGCGAAGACTCGGTCGCCGCAGTGGACGGCGAGGACAAGGTCGGGGTTTACGGCAACTGGCTGGGCCTGATGAAGGGCGACCTGACCGCCAGGTTCGAGAAGGGCGGCAAGACCCTGGACCGGGCACTCAACCCCGATCGCCGCTACACCGCGCCGGACGGTGGCGAGTTGGTCCTGCCCGGGCGTTCGCTCATGCTGGTGCGCAATGTCGGCCACCTGATGACCAGCGACGCGGTGCTGACCGCCGCGGGCACGGAGGTTCCCGAGGGCATGTTGGACGGCATGCTCACCGCCCTGATCGCGCTGCACGACATCGGCCCCAACGGTCGCCGCGCCAACAGCCGCGCCGGCAGCATGTACATCGTCAAGCCCAAGATGCACGGCCCCGAGGAGGTCGCTTTCGCAGTCGAGTTGTTCGGCCGGATCGAGGACGCCCTGGGACTGGGCCGCAACACCCTGAAGATCGGCATCATGGATGAGGAACGCCGCACCACGGTGAACCTCAAGGAGTGCATCCGCGCCGCCAGTGAACGGGTGATCTTCATCAACACCGGTTTCCTCGACCGCACCGGCGACGAGATCCACACCTCCATGGAGGCCGGCCCCATGGTGCGCAAGAACGACATGAAGTCCCAGCCCTGGATCCGGGCCTACGAAGACTGGAACGTGGACATCGGCCTCGGCTGCGGCCTGCCCGGGCACGCCCAGATCGGCAAAGGGATGTGGCCCATGCCGGACGAGATGGCGGCCATGGTCGAAACCAAGATCAATCACCCGCTGGCCGGCGCCAACACCGCCTGGGTGCCCTCGCCCACGGCGGCCACCCTGCACGCGATGCACTACCACAAGGTGCAGGTGGCCGAGCGCCAGGCCGAGCTGGCGAAACGGCCGCGCGCCAGCCTGGACGACATCCTCAGCATCCCGGTCGCGCCGGACAGCAATTGGCCGCCCGAGGCCGTGCAGGAGGAACTGGACAACAATTGCCAGGGCATCCTGGGCTATGTCGTGCGCTGGATCGATCAGGGGGTGGGCTGCTCCAAAGTGCCGGACATCCGCGACGTCGGGCTGATGGAGGACCGCGCCACCCTGCGCATCTCCAGCCAGCACATCGCCAACTGGCTGCACCACGGCATAGTCACGGAAGAACAAGTGCTGGACACCCTGGAGCGTATGGCCGAAGTGGTGGACCGGCAGAACGCCGATGACGTCAACTACACCAAGATGGCCCCGGCCTACGACGGCGTGGCCTTTGCCGCCGCCAAGGATCTGATCTTCAAGGGGCGCGAGGTGCCCAACGGCTACACCGAACCCACGCTGCACGCCCGCCGCAAGGAGCTGAAGGCTCGCCTGGGCGGCAGTTGAGTCCCGGTTGCCGGACCCGCCGCGGGCGCGCGTGGCGGCAACCCCCGTTGCTCGTCAGCGTGCGGGATCGCTTGAGCACAGACTGGGACAGGGCCAGCGCAGGCGTCCGGCCCTGACCGCAGGCCCGGGCAAAGGCCGGCGGGTTGACCAAGGTGCGCGACCGCTGACTGGGATATTTCAATAAAAACAACAGACTGTCACGACCATAGGCCAAGTCGACGACACCGACAGGTTCATTAACCAGAAATTGACGTTAATCAAATCATTATTTTCTAATATTCCGATATACTAGCCGCACTTGAGTAAGCCAAAAGACAACAGGAGCAGTAATCATGTTGGCAGTTCTCTCGGCAATTGTATTCGCAGCCGGCAGTATCGGTATTTACAACACAGTGACTGAAGACCAGCAGGTCGCGGCCGCGGACCAAGGCACCGTCGTCACGCAGGTGGAAGTCAAGGCGCAGGATCAAAACCCCATGCCCGGAGACCTCGGCTGGTAACAGCCAACTGCGGCCCCGCTAACGGCGGGGCCGCAGCCCGTTCGAAAAGCCCGATTCATTTTCAAGCTCACCCCGGACGCCGTTTCGTCCCCGGGTGCCGCCGGTCCCGCTTGGCTGCCAGCGCAGCGCTGCGATCACCACCGTAACAAGCTCAAGCAAGGCTCCCGCTTGGCAGGCGTCAACGCACGCACAGCGGGGCCGACATGATTGACAGCAGCGCGGGATTGCCGGGGCGAGTTGGCGGGAGGTATCTTAGCTATTAAGTAAATATTAAATCACTGGAGTAACTGCGATGCTGATTAAGCTGTTTTGGCTCATCGCCGTGGCGTTGTACGGCTCTGCCGCACTTCTCGCCGCCGCCGAACACGCCGCCGGCCTCGATTATCGCTTCTGGATCCTGATCGCCCTGGGAACTCTGAGCGCCGTACTCGGCAACATTCTGAGTAACCCGGCCGCCTGGGATCAGGACGGCGAAAAGCCACACGCACCGCGCCACTGAACCGCGGAGCGGCCAGCCCATGACCCGGAAAAACCGGCGCTGCGGGCTGGGCTGCAACGTCCGCTCAGGATCGACCGCCGGCGGGCGGCACCGGCGACGACACGAGCACCCCGGCGAGAAAGCCCTGCAACTCGACGAATAGCCGCGTCAACGCACGATTCGCCGCCAGCACACCACCGTAGGGGTCGGGCTGCGGCGCCGGTTCGCGGATCCTGATGACCTGCGTGGCAAGCAGATGCGGCCGCGCTACCTCCACCAGGCTGAAACGCAGCGTCAGCTCCACCTCGCTGTACCCGTCGTGAAACACCTGCTGCAGACGCAGCAGTTCGCTGTCCAGCCTCAGGTCGGTCCGCACCCGGCTGGTCGGCCCGGCCACAACGCCGAACAGCCCGCTGAACTCAAGGGTGCGGACCAGCAGCGGCTCAAGCAGCCGGGCCGGGGCCTCCGCCCAGCGATGGTGGGCATAGGCGTCAAGGCGATGCGGTTCCTCGACATAGCGCAACTGGGTGCCGCCGAAGCCCGCGGCCGCCTGCACCGGCGTGAGCGACAGGGACGGACGCCCGGCAGTGGCGCCAGGGGCCGCGGCCGGCTCGGTCCACTCCAGGACATAGGTCGCGACGGGCGCGGTCCCGCGTGACAGGCCAGGCCGCGCGCAGCCTCCCAGTGACAACAGCAACAAGACGCCGAGCAGGGACCGCGCTCGGGTGCCCCGGCCGCGCTGCGCCCCAGGTCCGTGCAGCTGGGCCACGCTATTCCCCCGGCCCCGGTGC
>JBFZDU010000007.1:0-7344 GCA_041307205.1 Gammaproteobacteria bacterium
ACCTGGCAGGGGGCGATCCGCTGCCGGCGCCGCAGCACGCCGGCCGGATGGCAGTGCCGGGTGCGGCGCCGGCGCTGACGGCCGCAGCCAGCCTGAGCTATCAGCGCGCGGAGCGGACCGAGTTGCAGATTCGCACCCAGGAGGGCGATCTGGTCAGCCTCAAGTTCCGCACCCGTGACCGCCTGGACGTGCAAGCGGCCAGCCGCGAGGACGCTGGCAGGCTGGTGTCCGAGATCGGCTATGCCGGCCGCAGCGACACCCGGATTGCCGTGACCGTGGACGGCGATCTCAACGCCGACGAACTGCTGGCCATCCAGGCGGTGGTGGAGCAGGCCGGCAACCTGGCGGCGGATTTTTTTGCCGGCGGTGCGGCCGATGCCTTCGACGCCGCGGCGGGCCTGAATATCGATGCCAGCCAGTTGCTTCGGGTCGATCTCGGCTTCAGCCTGCGCGAGCGTTTTACTTACAGCGATCTCGGGCTGCGGACGCCTGGGTCCGCAGGGGCCGCATCCGTGTCGGCCGAACCCGCGGTGTCCGCACCACCTGCCGACCGCGAACAGCCGCTCGCCGCGGCGCAGGACGACGCCACGGCCTTGGCCGCCGACCCCGGCGCACCGGCCGCCGTGCCGCCACCCCCGGCGGAGCCGCAGATCGCAGCCTCGGCCCAGGATCGGCGCGGGTTCATGGCCAACACGCTGGGGACCATAAGCGCCTTCCTGGGCCGGCTGCGCGACAGCTTCGACACGGCCCCCGCCGTGGGGGCCGCGTCCATGGACTTCAGCCTGAAGCTCAAGATTTTCGAATCGGTGCTGTACTCGGGTAATTTCCGCAGCGGCGGTGCGGCGCCGGTTCCCGAATTGGTGCCCCAGACCCTGGAGGCCGTGGCAGCCGAGCGGCAGCCGCCACTGGCGGCGCTGGCCTGAGCCGGCCGCCGCGTGATCAGCGTGACCCGACCGCCACTGCCCCGGCCAGCTTGCTGCGGATGGCCGCGCCCACGTACATCTGCGGTAGGGACGGTCGCCGGCGCTGCTGCGCCTCCCGGTCGGCGATCAGTTCGGCGGCCAACGGGAAGGCCGTGATGAAGTCGCGGGTCTGCGGCAGTGCGTGCTGGAAATAGGCCGTGCTGAAATCGGTGAAGCTGCTGCGGGCGCCGCAGCCGAAGGATTCGCGGTCGGGCGCGGAGGCGGTGATCACCAGGGTATTGGGGTCCTGCAGTGGTGCGATGAACCCGCCCGCGTAACAACTGGAGACGATCACGATGCGCCAGCGGATGCCGGCCGCGTCCAGGGCCTGACGCAACTGCCCCGGCGTCAGGTCGTGCATGCGCATTGGGCCGAGGTCGACCGCCAGGCGGTGATCGGGGTCGCCGTGCGAGGTGAGAAACACCAGCACCAGGTCCTCCTCGGGATCGATACGCGCGCCGATCAGCTGCAGGGCATCGGCCAGGTTGTGGGTATTCGCCAGTGGATAGCGCGCGACGGCCTGCGGGTGGTTGGCCAGCAGGGCCGAGCGGCCGCGGGTCTGGAATTCACGGTCGAACAGGTCGCGGACAAACTCGATTTCGTTGAGGAAGACGCGTTCCCGGCCGTCGCCGGCAAAACCCAGCAGGTACAGGTCCGTGATTCCGGGCCGGTGCGGCGCCAGGGTAGCGACGGTGTCCGCCAGCATGGCGTCCTGAGCGTAGAACAGGTCCTCGGCGTTGAGCAGCGCCAATGCCTCGCCGGCCGGGTCGTCCGCCGTGTACCACAGTGCCGTCGGGGGCAGGACCCACAGGCTGGCGGCGGTGATCAGTCCGCCCAGGGCCGACAAACCGGTCGCCCGCAGCCGCGACACCGGCAGGAGCAGCTGCAGGGCGTTGACCATGATCCAGACCTGCCACGCCACCAGCGCACCGAAGATCACCAGGCCCAGCGTGCCGGCGCTGTCCGGCGCCGCTGCCGTGGCCGCATAGGCGATGGTGGCGACGGCCAGCAGCAGCGGCTTGACTGCCAGGCTGATCGACACCAGCCGGCCGAACGCCGCCGCATCGGCGCCGGCCGGCAATGCGATCACCAGCAGGATCATGACACCCAGCAGGTAACCGGCGCCCAAATCCGCCAGCCCGTAGCCGTCGAACGCCGCGGGTGGGGCCGTCAGCAGGTAGGCACTGCCGAACTCGACGGCGAGCACCAGTACCGCCAGCCACAGCACCTGGTCCAGGCTGTAGGAGAAAGCGTCCGGATCGACCGGCCGGCCGGTCGCGAGCCGCATGCCTGCCAGCAGGTTGCGCACCAGCTCTGCTGTTTGCCGCGCGATATAGGCTGCCTGCAATGGGTGGTCCTCCGGCGGAATGGGATGCGCCGCTTAGCTTACCCCGCCCCGCGCCTTCCCGAGCGCCGCGCGCAGATCTGGGTACACTGCCGCTCGCATAGTGAGCGGCGGCGATTGTTATGATTCCGGCCGGCGGACGCGATCGCTGTTCCGCGAAGCGGTCGAGGGGCGCGTGACATCTGACGTGATCATCGGTGGGCGAAGCCAGGGCCTTGTCTGGCCGGGCGGACGGCGCCTGGGCATGGCGCGGCACTGGCTTGTCCTGCTGCTGTGGCTGGCGCTGCAGGCGCCGGGCGGCGCGCAGGCGGAGGCGCTGGATGCGGCGCGCGCGGCCTACCAGCGCGGCGACTATGACTTGGCCCTGCAGTCCCTGCGGCCGGCGGCCGAGCACGGCGACGCGGCCGCGCAATTCCTGCTGGGAATCCTCTACTACAACGGGCAGGGCGTGGAGCGCGACCTGGCCGCTTCGACCCGCTGGTACCTGGCGGCGGCCCGCCAGGGGCATGCTGCGGCGCAGTTCAACCTCGGCAATGCCTATCGCTTTGGCCGCGGCGTCGCGCAGGACTTGGGTCAGGCGCTGCGCTGGTGGGAGGCCGCGGCCCGTCTGGGGCTGGCGAACGCGAGCCACAACCTGGCGGTGCATTACCTCCAGGCACCGCGCACCCCGGCGGAACAGGCGCTCGGACTGGCCTGGTTGCGGCATGCGGCAGTACGCGGTTGGATGGATGCGCGGGTAGCGCTGCGGGAACTGGACCAGCCCTGGGAGGCCGGGGACGCGCCGCCGGATCCGGCGCGCGAACCCTTGCGCAGCGAGGCGGACCTGCTGGTCCTGGCACCCGGGCAATACACGCTGCAGTTGATGGCCGGCGGCTCCCTGGCGACGGCGCTCGATTACCTGCGGGACGCCGGTCTCGGTGCCCGCGCCATGGTGTTTCGCCTGCCCAAGGGCGGCAAACTGCTGTGGGTGGTCGTCTATGGCGCCTACGCCGACCGGGCGGAAGCGCAGGCGGTGATCGATGGCATTCGCCCTGATCTCAAGGCCAACAGTCCCTGGGTGCGGCGGATAGGCGAGATCCAGAACCATGTCAGGGAGATCTGGCGCAAACACGAGGGCACGAGCCTGCCCGGCGTGGATTGAACCCCGGCCCGACGTCCGAATCGCGCCTGGCGTCCACGCGACATAAAACAAAACGTGTGGACTGTAAGGCCAAGGCTATGTCTGGCCCTCGCGCAGCGATCGGGCCTTGGCTTATGCTGAATTCAGCTTCCCGTACCGGTCGATAAGCAAAGATGGGGTCGCGGTTGCTACTGTCCGTGCCCGCCCAGATGGGCGATCCGCAAGGTTCCCCGCGCGCCCGTCCAGCTTTGTCTCGGTTGCTTGGCTTTGCCGTTTGCGTGGCGGCGGCTGGCGCGCCTGCCGCCGCGGCGCCGGACTCCATGTTGCAGGCTGTCGTCACCGCGGTCGGCAGTTCGCCCGCGGCGCTTTTCGCTCATGTCCGCGACCGGACCGCGCCGGCATTCAACCGTTATGCCCTGCAGGCCCCAGCGCAGGTGCTCGCCAGCGGGCGCGGCAACAGTGCCGAGCGGGCGCGCTTGCTCGGCGCGCTGCTGGTCGCGGCCGACCACCCGGTGCGTTTTCAGACCGGCGAATTGGATGACGAGGCCGCGGCCGGGTTGATCGCCGCGGCCCTGCCGCAACCGGTTGGCACGGGCGCTTGGCCGGCCGACGTGCCCCTGTCGCGACCGGCCACGGACCCGGTGCTGCTCGAAGCGGTGCGCCGCCACACCTGGGTGCAGGTGCTCACGGACGGGCGTTGGCTGGATCTCGATCCGGGCCTCCCCGACGCGGCACCGGGTGCTGGGCACGGCGCACCGTCCGCCACCTTCTATCGTTTTGCCGCTGCGCGGCTGCCCCGTCTGGAACTGACCCTGGAGTTCGATCGCAGCACGGCGCCCGGCGACTTCGAGGAACTGGTGTGGTGGGACGGCCCACTGGAGGAACTGGCCGGGCGGCCGCTGGCGCTGCGCATCTACCCCCGCATCGGCAGCGCCGATGCCCGCGGGGAGGGTGACAGCGATCCCGCGCGGCGGCTGGTAGACCCGCTGGCCGGCGCGGACGAGGCGACCGCTGCACCGACCACTGTCACCACCTGGCGGGCGGAACTCTGGCTGGCGGATCGCGTCCTGGTCAGCGCTGACCTGCCCGAGTCCGTGGCGGTGGACCAGGGGCGTCTCCGGACCCTGCGGCTGCGCAGCCGCATCCTGGTGACGGACGAGCACGGCTGGGACGATCTACGGGTGCTGGCCGCGGCCAACGCGGCCGGCCAGCTGCCGCTGTTTCAGCGGCATTCGCTGTTGTTCGCCACCGGCGCGATTCAGCCGACCGAGTTGGAGCAGTGGCTGACGCAGGCACCGCCGGCCTGGCGCGCCGAGGTGCGGGGGCAAGTCCAGCGGCTGCGCCGCGACCTCGCCGCAGGCAGCCCCGCCCGGAGCCAGTTGCTGGACGCCATGCTGGGCGCGGAGCAGACCCTGGGCGGTTTCAGCGGCCACCTGCTGAATCTGGCCTATGGCGTGGTCGTGGATCAGTTGTCGGCCGACCTCGCGGGGCGGTTGGGCGTCCATAGCTATTTCGAGGCGCCGCGGCTGATCATCAGCAGCGTGCTCACCGAGGCCGATGGCCGCCAGCAGGTAGCGCTGGATCTGCGCCGCGACCGGGTGGCCGCGATTGCCTTGCCGGGGCAGCCACAGCGCCTCGCCGAGGTCTTTCAGTTCGGGCGTGGCGTGATCAGCTCGGTGCTGGAAGGGCGCCTGGTGACGCTTGCCACCGGCGCCCCCGCGCTGACGACCGCGGTGCTGATGCGCCACGCGCGCGACCAGGGGATTCCGGTGCGTTTGTATTCGGCGCGCGAACGGGCAGTGCTCGGGCAGCTGCCATTGCCGGCGGCGGTGCGGGCCTTGCTCGACGCAACGCTGGGCGCCGGCCAAGTCGTGATGCTGCCCAGTCGGCCGGTGCAGTTCGCCGGGACCGCGCGCTGGGGCTGGTGGCAGATCGATCCGGTCACCCGCGCCACCGTCGGGGTGCTCGACAGCGGTCTGCACCAAGCGGTGGTCGAGCGCACGCTGATCGAGACCGAGGGCGTGCTGAGCGACGAGATGGCGGCCGTGATCGGTGCCATCAGCGGCGCCACCGATACCCAATTCGCCATCAGCGCCATGGTGCTCAAACACGGCGATCTGACCGCCGCGGCGCTCGCCGAGGCGAAGTCCTACATGGCGGAACTGGGCCAGGCCCTGTGCCAGCAGCTTACCGTGGAGGCCAAGCTGGGCGGCCACCACACCCTGGCCTCCGCCGCGGTCGAGATGGAGGGTTGCTTCCGTTATGAGGCGGCGCTGGAGGTGGGTGCCGAGGGCGGCGCTTCGCTGACCCTGATGGACCGGGGCTGGTGCGAAGCCTTTCAGCGCGGCTTCAGCTGCGCGGCCATGACCATCCTCAATGCCTATGGCGCGGGGCAGTGACCTGGATGCGCGGGAGCATCGATCGACAACTAACCGAACGAGGATCAACACCATGAGAACTCGTATCTTTTTGGGCGCCGCCTTGACGGCGTCCCTGCTGTTCCTGGCGCCGGCCGGGGTGGCGGATTCGTACATGAAGCAGTTGCGGCACACCGATCCCCTCACCGTCATGGGGCAAACCCAACCGGGGCGAGACGAGACCATCGAGACCTGGCTGGGCGAACGCGCCGTGCGGATCGACAACGCCGATGGCATCTCCGTTCTGGTGCAGTACGGCGACCGGCGCATGTACCTGATCAACCATGCCGAGCGCAGCTACGCCGAGATGCCGACCGACATCGCCCAGGCCATGACTGAAGCCATGGCTGCGGACGAGGAGGCCGACGCGGAGACTGCGGCAGCCATGGCCGCGATGCGCGGCATGATGGCCGGCATGCTGCAGGTCGAGGTCAGGGTAACCGACACCGGCGAGCAGCGCCGGATCGGCCCCTGGCAGAGCCGCAAGTACCTGTTGACCACCCGTATGGGGATGGGTACCAGCACCTCCGAGATCTGGGCGAGCGAGGACCTGCAGGCCGATCTGGGCGGCTATTGGCAGGCCGCCAACGCCACCATGGCCGGGCAGCCGGGCTTCGCCGAAATGCTCCAGGAGCTGGCCAAGATCCGTGGCGTGGCGGTGTTGACCGTCAGCCGAGCGCAGGTCATGGGGGCCGAGGTGAAGACCACCGAGGAGCTGCTGGAGTTCGTCGACAAGCCGGCACCGGCGGGCACCTTCGAGATCCCGTCCGGCTACCGCCAGGTCGAGATGATAGGAGGGCAGTGAGGGGCAGCGGCGACCCGGGCGGCGGAACGGCGCAACGGGCCGGCGGTGGAGGAGCAGCGGCGATGTCTAGGTGTCTGGCCACAGTGGTTGTCCTCAGCCTGCTCGGCCTGACGGCAGGGGTGGGTGCCGCCATGCCCGAGCGCTGGCTGGGCAGGAGCGAGCGCAACGGCCAGGTCGAGCTGACGGTGTTCGACGTTGCGGTGGCTCAGCTCCCGGCCCGGCCCGGCCGCAGCAGCGTCAGGGTGGCGACCGCCTGGCGCAACATTGCACCGCCGCACCGCCTTGGCGACATCGAGTGGAAGACCACCGGGGTGGGCAGTCTCTCCAGCTTCGGCCGGGCGGAACTGCCCAGGGGCCGCGCCGCCGTACGGCACACGCCCTATCTGGTGCCACGGCTTAGCGACCATGTGTATCTGATGCACGGCGTCGGCGGCGTGGCGCGCCTCGATGACGACGCGGAAATCCGCCTGGCCCGGCAGGACGACGAGGTGGAATGGCAGGGCCGTTTCGAAATCGCGACGGCCGATGCGGATGCCCTGTTGCTGGTGTTTTTCGATTTCGACCACGGCCATATCAGGGTGCCGCTGACCGACCGGGTACCGCCCCGTGAGGGCAGCACCCCGGTGAGCGAGGCCGGCAACGATTACCTGCGGGTGCGTGTCTACGGCAGTCGCCCGCACGGCGCGGCGCTGGAG
>JBFZDU010000008.1:0-11328 GCA_041307205.1 Gammaproteobacteria bacterium
GACATGGCCTGGCGCCGCGTCAAGCATCCCTCCGAGGTGGTTGAGATCGGTACCGAGATCAAGGTCAAGGTGCTGAAGTTCGATCGCGAGAAAATGCGTGTTTCCTTGGGCCTCAAGCAACTGGGTGAGGATCCCTGGGAGAACATCACCCGCCGCTACCCCGAGCACACGCGCCTGTTCGGCAAAGTCACCAACATTGCCGATTACGGTGCTTTCGTCGAAATCGAGGAAGGTGTCGAGGGCCTGGTGCACGTTTCCGAGATGGATTGGACCAATAAAAACATCCATCCGAGCAAGGTGGTGCAGTTGGGTGACGAGGTCGAGGTGATGGTGCTCGACATCGATGAAGAACGTCGCCGCATCTCACTGGGCATGAAGCAATGCCAATCCAATCCCTGGGACGAGTTTGCTGCTACTCACAACAAGGGCGAGCACGTCACCGGCAAGATCAAATCGATCACGGATTTCGGCATCTTTATCGGCCTGGACGGCGGTATCGATGGCCTGGTGCACCTGTCCGACATCGCCTGGGACGACACGGGCGAGGCGGTCATCCGCAATTACAAGAAAGGCCAGGAATTGGAAACCGTGGTGCTGGCCGTTGATCCCGAGCGGGAGCGTATCTCCCTCGGCATCAAGCAGCTGGACAAGGATCCCTTCTCGACCTTCCTGGCCACCCATGACAAAGGCTGCGTCGTTGTCGGCATGGTGCGCGAAGTGGATGCCAAGGGTGCAGTGGTTGATCTCGCAGATGGGGTCGAAGGCTACCTGCGCGCCTCCGAAATTTCGCGTGACCGTGTGGAAGATGCCCGCAGCGCTGTGAAGGAAGGTGAGGAAATCACCGCCAAGTTCACGGGTGTGGATCGCAAGAACCGTGTCGTCACCCTGTCTATCAAGGCCAAGGACTTCGACGAAGAGAAAGCGGCCATCGCGAGCTACCGTTCGGACTCGTCCCTGGGGACATCTTCTCTGGGCGATCTGCTTAAAGATCAGTTGGAAGGTGGTAACGACTGAGCATAACCCTGGGGTTGTGCGGACTGGAATGGGGCGGTCATGAGCTATGACCGCCCCAGGATACGACAAGACCGGGATCAGAAATGACCAAGTCCGAACTGATCGAAATCATCGCAAGGGAACAGAGTCATCTGGCCTACCGCGATATCGAACTCGCCGTGAAGTGCATGATTGAGCAGATGAGTCAGGCACTGGCTTCAGGCGAGCGGATAGAGATCCGCGGTTTCGGGAGCTTTTCTCTGCATTTCCGCCCGCCGCGCATGGGGCGAAATCCCAAGACCGGGGACTCGGTGTCCCTGTCGGGCAAGTACGTGCCGCATTTCAAGCCGGGCAAAGAGCTGCGGGAACGGGTGAATCTAAAGTGTGAAACGACCGGTGCGGCAGATGCGCCGGGTAGGGATGGAAAAGCCGAAACCGCCTAATCGGAACCTGATGGTCAGTGCAACAGAACCGGCCGTCAGTGCCGGTTTTTTTCGACCGGCCGCCGCGTAGGCGGGGCGGCTGTAAACCACGCCGGGACGGTGTGCGGTCGCTGCCAGGTCGCTACGATACCGGCGTTTTATTTCTGGAGTTGTGAATTGGCAGTCCCTTGCCGGTGGGGGAGGTCCCTGAAATCGGGCAATACTCAAGCCGCGAGCGCCAACGCAACCAGATAAGCCAATGCCGCCGACAGAAAAATGGCGATTTCCAGCAGGATTCTGAGCCGTGAAGGACGGCGCGCACGCTGGTTGCTCATAAGATCGGGCACGAAGCCCTGGACTTGGTCGCACATGATGTAGCGGGTAGATCGGTACATGTCACGCTCCGCAAACGTTCTATTGATGTTCTCTTATGGTAGTACATAGAGAACAAAAAGAAAACCTTTGCCTGGTTTCCGTACCTGCACTGGCGGTATTTCGGTACATGCCTTTATACTGATTTGGGTATCAGCCGCTTTCGGACAGACTCTTGGATCAGCAACGGGTCGAAGCTTGCGTGGAATCTATCTGTCACCGCGGGTGCCGGGCGGTGTGGGGTGTGATCGCCGAGTTGGAGGCTGGCCGCGAACTTCCCGAGGCGGGGATGTTGAGTCCACGCGAACGAACCGCCGTGCTGAATGAGCTCAAGTCCATCATGGCTGTCTACGCGGGCAGTTGCGCGGCGTCCTGAGCGCAGGTTGTGGCTTCCCAGGGACGTGATCGGTGCGGGTCGCACTGAAAATCGACGTGAGTAGTCTGTCGGGTGCCCGGGACGGGACGCCGGCCTTGCTGCGCCTGTTCGACACCTACCGGGTGCAGGCGTCATTCGCTTTTGCGCCAGGGGCCCGCTGGCCGGGAGGGCTCGCTGGGCTCCGGTCCGGCACGGGCATGGACCGGCGTTCGGCCGACCAGCTGCGTGCTGCGCTAGCGGCGGGACACGAGCTCGGATTGGCGGCGCCCGTGCCGCGCAGCTGGGAAAGACATGCTGCCCGTGCCAATCACGCCTGGACACGCAGGCAGTTTCGCCTGGGACTCGACCGCTGGGCCGCTGCGATTGATCGGACGCCCGCCTTCGGCGCGGCGCCCGGCTGGCAGCTGAATGCACATCTGCTGACGCTCGAAGACGAACGCCACTGGGATTGGTGCAGCGACACGCGGGGCCGCTATCCGTTTCTACCCTTGCTGCAAGGGGTTCGCGCCCACTGTGTGCAGATTCCAACGACCTTGCCGACGGTCGACGAGGTTATCGCCAGCGGCGCGGCGACGTTGAACAATGTGCACGAATTTCTGTATGCGGAGAGCCGCCAGCTGCGGCCGGCCGGTCATGTATTCAGCGCCGACGCCGAACGTGCCGGCCTGTACTGGCTGTCGACCCTGGAAAAGCTCATCGTCATGTGGAAGGGACAGGGCGGCTCGCTGCGGCCGTTGGGGCAGGTCTATGCGGAGCTGGCGTGTGATCAATTGCCCCGACACCAGGTTGGCTGGGGCAGGGTGCCCGGCCGAAAAGGTTACGTCGCCATGCAGAGTGTGCACGTGCCACGATGAGTGAGCCATTGCGTTGTCTGAATCGCGAACTCCGCGTGTTGGTGTACGCCAGCGTCTCGCCCATACACGGCAGGGGCCTGTTCGCGCGGCGGGCGATCGCCGCCGGCGAATACATCGGGACCTACTGGGGCCGGAAGGCGCGGCGCAATGGCAGGTACGTACTGTGGGTCAGCAACGCCGCTCTCGCAAGCGGCTACGAAGGCTGCAGCGGGCGCAACCTGCTCCGTTACCTTAACCATGCGCTGCTGCCAAATGCGGCGTTCGACGGTTTCGATCTGTACGCGTGCAACCTCATTGCGGTCGACCAGGAGATCACCATCGACTATGGCCCCGACTACTTCGGTGCAACGGACTGACCCCACGGCCAGCACCGACTTCATCGCCGATGGATGTCATGTCAAACACCATTGATACCTCGCCTTCGGACCAACTGTATGCCAGCGCCCAGTCGGCGGTGGAGCGCTTCGTGTTCGATGAGCGCGTCGCGGCGGTCTTCCCCGACATGATCCGCCGCTCGGTGCCCGGCTATGCCACCGTACTCGGCATGTTGGGTGTCATTGCCGAGCAGTTTGCGCAACCCGACTCGCGGGTCTACGACCTGGGTTGTTCGCTCGGTGCCGCGACCGCTGCAATGCGGGCGCGCGTGCGCGTCCCGGTAAGCGGATTCGTCGCGGTGGACAACGCGCCGGCCATGGTCGAACGCGCCCGCGCAGCATTCGCGAGCATCCCCGGTCCACCGGTCGAGGTGCTATGCGCCGATGTCCGGCAGGTGCCCATCGCGCGCGCTTCAGTGGTCGTTCTCAATTACACACTGCAATTTATTCCGCCCGACGCAAGACCGGGATTGCTGCAGCGTATCTGCGCCGGCCAGTTGCCTGGCGGGGTGCTGGTGCTGTCCGAGAAGATTGCCGGTGTGGATGCGGCCGAGGATCGACGCCTGGTCGAACTGCATCATGCCTTCAAGCGCGCGAACGGTTATTCCGATCTGGAGATCAGCCAGAAGCGCGCCGCCCTGGAACAGGTGCTGATCCCCGAGACCCTGGCTGTGCACCGGCAGCGCTTGCGCGCCGCGGGTTATGCTGCGGTCGATGTCTGGTTCCAGTGCTGCAACTTCGCCGCGCTGCTTGCCCGCGTGTGATGGATTGGGCGCCGCTGCTGGCCGCCTTGCGGCAAAACGCGCTCGGCAACTGGGCCGCGCAGCTGCCGGATCAGCTGCACGCGGTGCTCGCCGCCGATCGTCATGGCGATCTGGATCGCTGGCTGGCCCAAGTCGTGGCTTTGCCGTCGCCGGCTGCAGCGGCGGTTCACCTGGATCGTGCCGCCGTCACCGTATGCGGTGTGACCGACGCGTTGACCCGTGTCGCCATAGTACGGGGCTTGCAGGCGTTGCACCCGTGGCGCAAGGGGCCTTATGAACTGTATGGGGTTCGAATCGACAGCGAGTGGCGATCGGATTGGAAGTGGGACCGCCTGACGCCGCATATCGCGCCGCTCGACGGTCGCCGCGTGCTCGATGTCGGCTGCGGCAACGGCTATCACCTGTGGCGCATGGCCGGGGCCGGCGCCGCCCTCGCCTTGGGTATAGACCCAACGCAGTTGTTCCTGGCCCAGTTCGAGGCGGTGCGGCATTTCGTCGGCGGCGATTGGCCGGTGTACCTGCTGCCGTTGGGCATTGAGCAGATGCCGGCCGGCCTGCGGGCCTTGGATACCGTGTTCTCCATGGGCGTCTTGTATCACCGGCGCTCTCCCCTGGATCACCTGCTGGCGCTGCGCGAGCTGTTGCGACCGGGCGGGGAGCTGGTGCTCGAAACGCTGGTGATCGAGGCTGGACGGGGGCAGGTGCTATTGCCGGCGAATCGCTACGCGAAAATGCGCAATGTCTGGTTCATCCCCGCGGGCGCCGAGCTCGAACATTGGTTGCGGCGCTGCGGTTGGCGGCGGGTGCGCACGGTGGACGTAACCGCGACCTCGACGCTGGAGCAGCGCAGCACGCCCTGGATGCGTTTCGAGTCGCTGGTCGATTATTTGGATCCCGCCGACCCGACCCGGACGATCGAGGGTCTTCCGGCCCCGGTCCGGGCCATCCTGATCGCCGAGGCGCCCTGATCGGTATCAGGGCCCGGTCGTGCGCCGTCGCTCCGGCAAGGGAAAGAACGGGCCGAGCGTTTCGCGGTGCCACCAGTTACCCGTGCGGGCTCGAGTCTCGGGATCGGTGAATCGGTAAAGGTACAGATTCACCCGCAAGCGTTGGGGCGGTTCGTCCGGGAAGGGGTTGTGGCCGAGCTGTGCCGCAATGGTCGGTTCGCCGGCCAGGATGCGGTCCAGAAAGCGGTCGAACCAGTCCAGGAAAACCGGGTTCATCGGAACAAACCACATCATCCAGTCGATGCGCGGCTGGTGCGGCACGATGAACGGCGGAGCGACTGCCGGGTCGCCCGGCTTGTAGCGGAAGGCGTACTCCCGCCAAGTCTTGCCATCGGACGAGCCTTCGAGTACCAGTTCCACCCGTTCGGTCTCAATGGTCGGGAACACGTGGTAGCGGTGCACGAGATGCAACGGGCGCAGGGCCGCGATCACCGCGTTGACAGCGTTGGGCAGGGGTTGCTGCTGGGCCATTTCCACGACCAGTGCGAGCCCGACGGGCAATACTAGGACGGCGGTAATCAGGGCGCCAACGCGGGCGAACGTGCTGGGCCGGGGGCGGTCCGAACTGGCTCGCCAGCGGGTGGTCAGAAAGCGCGGCAACATGCCGCCCACGGCCTGGTCATCGAGCAGGAATAGGCACAGCGCGATGGTCAGCAGGTTGAAGAAGTTGTGGTTGCTGGTGGCGATGATAAGCAACTGCCACAGGATGGTCAGCCCCGCACCGGTCAGGCGCCAGCGTCGCGGCAGAAAGAAGAAGAACGGCACGACCAGTTCGACAAACAGGGTTGCCCCGGTGCCGATTCGCAGCAGCCAGTCCGGTAACTGGTGGGCATACCAAGCGCCCAAGTGGGGCAGGGGCTGGGTCTCGAAATAGCTGCCCAGGGCGGTCAGGCCGGTCCAGCCGGGATCGCCGCTCACCAGCTTGGACAGGCCCGACAGGAAACGCAGCCGGAACAGCAGCCAGCGGAACAGCCAGACGACCAACCGTCCCCCGCCGGGCAGGAAGATGGCGAGAAAGCCCGCTTCCAGGAGCAAGTAGTCCCATTGGAAGTTAAGGAAGATCTGCCCGGCGTGAGACAACGACAGGTACAGCAGGAACAGCATGATCAGACTGAGCCGCTCGAACCACCCCAGCAGCAGCGCCAGCGCTAACGCGCAGCCCATCCAGACCGCACCCTGCAGCGCGGTATCGCTGGTATTCAGCCAGAACAGTGACGGATAGGCCAGCACGCGCTCGGGCCAGGCCGCTGCCTGTGCGTGCAGTTGCTCGGCGAGGGGGAAAATACCCCCGCCGCCCGCCAGGGCCGTGATCTGGGTGGTCAAAGAAGCGAAGGCAGCGAGGTAGACCAGCGCCAGTGCCTTCAGGAACAGGCGACTGATCAGGACGTAATCCTGCCCGCCTACCAGGTCTTTGGCATCGAAACGGCGGTGGTACATAAAGCGGCCCTGGTTCGCGACCCAACCGGCATTATCGGGTGCCGGAGAACACCGTGGCCAGGACCCGGGCGGCCTGGCGTCAAGTCAATAGGTGCAGCGCGGCGGGCAGTGCTGGCCGGCCGGGTGTGCCAATAGGAGCATTGAGCGCAGCGACGACTTGACTGCTTGCCCGGGTCCGGGAACCGGTAACCGCGAGGGGCTCAATTCCGGTCGTGCGTGGCACTGCCGCCGGCATGGCGCTGCGCCCAGGAGGGTCGGCGCGACCAGAAGCGCGCCGGGCAGGCCGACTCTTTTTGTGGCCAGCTGCGGCATATCGCAGCCGCAAAGACGACGACAGCCACAGCCAAGACCACCGCCAATACCAGGATCGAATCAAACATCGTCGCGTCATTCCTAAGGTTGCCTATCACTCGCTTATTAGCGGCGACAATCTGGCCTAGTACAATGACCGATCTCAATAAGGGTTATCCCCTAATGGCAAACGCCAGCACTTACGGACATTTTTGCGCAAACTTGGCGCTATCGGTCCTTGTGCTACCATCCGCGGTTGCGGCACGGGCGTTGCCGCGGGGACGGGCGTAGGGCAGGGCAGGCCATGATCAAGATCTTGCTGGTGGACGACCATGAGTTGTTTCGGACTGGCCTGCGAAGCATTCTGCAGGGCCTGCCGGATGTTGAGGTCGTGGGTGAGGCGGGTACGGGTGAAGAAGCAGTCAACTGGGTGCGGCGTTCGCCACCCGACATCGTCATGATGGATGTCAACATGCCGGGTATCGGTGGCATTGAGGCGACGCGCAAGATCGGCCGCGTGAACGGTGCGGTGCGCGTGGTTGCCGTCACCGTGTTGAGCGACGATCCGTTTCCAGCCCAACTGCTCGACGCCGGCGCCTGGGGCTACATTTCCAAGGGCTGCCCGGCGAGCGAGCTGTTCGACGCGATCCGCGCCGTCAGCCGGGGCGAGCATTACATCTCCAGCGATGTCGCGCGCAAACTCACCCTCGCCAAATTCACCGGCCAGGGCCAAGCACCCGGCCTGTCGAAGCTGTCGGCGCGCGAGCTGCAGGTGATGATGATGATCACCCAGGGCCAGGGTAATCAGGACATCGCCGATGCCTTGTTCCTCAGTCCCAAGACCGTCAGCACCTACCGCCATCGTCTTTATGAAAAGCTCGACGTAGCCAATGACGTGGAACTGACCCACTACGCAATGCGTCACGGGCTGCTCGAACCGGGTCAATGATTGCCGCGGCGTTCGACGCCGAGTGCCGGGCCTGCCCGCGCCTGGCGGCGTTTCTGCAGGCGGTCAAACAGCAACACCCCGGTTATTTCGCCCGGCCGGTGCCGCCGTTCGGCGACCCCGAGGCGCATCTTTTGGTGGTCGGCCTTGCGCCCGGGATGCACGGCGCCAACGCCACCGGGCGGCCGTTTACCGGCGATCACGCGGGCATCCTGCTGTATCGCACGCTGTATGACTTCGGTTTCGCCAGCGCGCCTATCTCAACCGAACCAGACGACGGGTTGATCCTGCACGACTGCCGCATCACCAACGCGGTGAAATGCCTCCCGCCCGGCAATAAGCCGACTACCACCGAGATCTGCACCTGCAACCGTTTTCTTGCGGCCGAACTGCACGACCTACCGGTGGGCGCCGTAATCCTTGCACTGGGTGTGGTCGCGCACAACGCCGTGTTGCAGGCGCTGGGGCTGCCCCAAACCGCCTCGCGCTTTGCCCATGGCAGGGAATTCGAGCTGCCCGGCGACCGGCTCCTGATCGACTCCTACCATTGCAGCCGTTACAACACCCAGACGCGACGGCTTACCGAGCAAATGTTTCGTGCCGCGTTTCACCGCGCGCGGGCCTGGTTGGACGCCGTGGACTGAATGACCGAGCAACCGGCCAGCGGATTCGATCCCAAGCCGTTTCTGCGCACGCTGACGCATCGCCCGGGCGTCTACCGCATGTTGAATGCGGCGGGCGAGGTGCTGTATGTCGGCAAGGCCAAGGACCTGCGTCGGCGGGTCGGCAGTTATTTCTCGCGCTCCTCGAACCTGCGCATCCAGACCATGGTGGCGCAGATCCGCGACATCCAGGTGCTGGTGACACACACCGAGGCCGAGGCGCTGCTGCTCGAGAACAACCTGATCAAGGAACTCAAGCCGCGCTTCAACGTCCTGCTGCGCGACGACAAGAGTTACCCTTACATCTACCTGTCGGCCGACGAGTTCCCCCGCCTGGCGTTCCATCGCGGTGCCCGCGCACCGACCGGGCGGTACTTCGGCCCCTATCCGAGCGCCGGAGCGGTGCGGGAGACCTTGCAACTGTTACAAAAGCTGTTTCCGGTCCGGCAGTGCGAGGACAGCTACTACCGCAACCGCTCGCGCCCCTGTCTGCAGTACCAGATCAAGCGCTGCAGCGGGCCCTGCGTCGGGTTGGTCGCGAGCGCGGACTACGAACGCGATGTACACGACACCATATTGTTTCTCGAAGGCCGGGCCGCCGACGTCATCGACGGCCTGGTGGTGCGCATGGAGTCCGCGTCCCAGGCTCTGGACTTCGAGCAGGCTGCGCGCTATCGCGACCAGATCAGTGCGCTGCGGCGGGTGCAGGAACGTCAGTATGTCAGCGGTGAACGGGGTGACCTGGACATCGTCGCCTGCGCCGCGGAAGCCGGTGTCGCCTGCGTGCAGGTGTTCTACATCCGTCACGGTCGCAACCTCGGCAACAAGAGCTACTTCCCGCGGATCGTCGACGCGGCAAACCCCGAAGACGTGGTGTCGGCCTTCATCGCGCAACGCTATCTCGACGGCACTGTGCCGGGCGAAATCCTGGTGAGCCACCGTCCGCCGGACCTGGCTGTGCTTGAACAGGCGCTGAGCACCCAGGTCGGGCGACACGTGCGCATCCACGATCGATTGCGCGGCGAGCGCGCACGCTGGCAGCAGATGGCCGTCCAGAATGCGCGGATCGCGCTCGACGCCCGGCTCGCCGGTAGCGCCGGCGCACGTTTGCGGATCGAGACGCTGCAGCACACCCTCGGCCTGGACGAAACGCCTGGCCGCATGGAGTGTTTCGACATTAGTCACACCGCCGGCGAGCAGACCGTCGCCGCCTGCGTGGTGTTCGATGGGGAGGGGCCGGTCAAAGCCGATTACCGCCGCTTCAATATCCGCGGCGTCGCACCCGGCGACGACTATGGTGCGATGCGCCAGGCACTGAAGCGGCGCTACGAACGCCTCCAGGCAGGCGAAGGGGTGTTGCCCGACATTTTGTTCATCGACGGAGGCAAGGGCCAACTGGCGGTGGCGGCCGAGGTGCTGAAGGAACTGGCGGTCGTGGGGGTGCTGTTGGTCGGGGTGGCCAAAGGACCGGACCGGCGTCCCGGAATGGAACAGCTGTTCTTGTTGGCCCGCGACGCGCCACTTATACTGCCCGCGCACTCGCCGGCATTGCATTTGATCCAGCAAATCCGCGACGAGGCCCACCGTTTCGCCATCACCGGCCACCGCCAGCGTCGTTCCGCCACGCGCAACCGGTCGGTGTTGGAGGAGATCCCGGGTATCGGGCCCAAGCGCCGGCAGTACTTGCTCAAGGCCTTCGGCGGTCTGCAAGGGCTGGCGCGTGCGGGTATAGAGGACATCGCCACGGTCGAAGGCTTCAGCCGCGCGTTGGCGCGCCAGGTGTATGAGGCCTTTCACGGCAGCGAATGAGCATGGTCTACAACTTACCGAATCTACTCACCCTGCTGCGGATCGTGTTGATCCCGGTGATGGTGGTGCTGTTCCTCGTGCCTGTTGCATGGGGCCACAAGGCCGCCGCCATCGTGTTCGTGCTGGCTGCATTGACCGATCTGCTCGACGGCTACCTGGCACGCCGCCTGGGACAGGTTTCACCGCTAGGCGCCTTTTTAGACCCGGTCGCCGACAAGCTCATGGTCTCCACTGCCCTGATCATGTTGGTCCTGCAGGACCCGACCTGGTGGATGGCAATCCCGGCCGCGGTAATCATCGGGCGCGAAATCACGATTTCCGCCGTTCGGGAGTGGATGGCCGAACTGGGTGCCCGTGCCCAGGTCGCCGTGTCCGAGATCGGCAAGGTCAAGACGGCCAGCCAGATGGCCGCGATCGCGCTGCTGATCTACCGCGAGGATCTCCTGGCGCTGCCGCTCTACACGATCGGCTATGTGCTGCTTTATCTGGCGGTGTTGCTCACTTTGTGGAGTATGACCCTGTACCTGCGGGCGGCCTGGCCGCGGTTGACCGGGGTGCTGGCGGACGACTGATTTGAGGCCCCAGGCGGAATGCTTGACAGGATCGGCGCGCTGGCTACAATACCGGGCTTCCGGCGGGAATAGCTCAGTTGGTAGAGCACAACCTTGCCAAGGTTGGGGTCGCGAGTTCGAGTCTCGTTTCCCGCTCCAAATTGCTGGTAGGTTACTGATTTTTCTCACGTTGTGCGCCGCCACGGCGAGCCGCAACCCGATTTTTAGGGTTGTGTTCGCAATGCACACGGAGAACCGCAGATGCCTACACTTCGCGATACCGTGGCCGCCTTCGTGGCGGCCCGTGAGTATGACCGCGCGACCCTGACGCGCCTTGGGTTCTGGTCGGCCGAATTCGGCGACCGCGAGCTGACCGAGATCACCGCCGATGAGGTCGACGCCGCCCTGGTGCGCCTCGCCGAACGCGGCCGGCTCAAACCGATCCGGGGCACCGGCGCCGCCGCCCCGGC
>JBFZDU010000009.1:0-3229 GCA_041307205.1 Gammaproteobacteria bacterium
TCGGGAGCTCCAGCCAGACGGCGGCGTCCCATTCCATGACGCGGCTCGAACAGGCCGGCAGCACCGTGGTCCCCACCCAGCGCCCCGGCCCTTCGGGTTGCAGCCGCGTGCGATTCGGCCCCATGTCCATGTTAAGGCCCGAGATGTCGACCTGGACGCCCCGTGCTGCCACCTGATCGAGGGTGACCTCAAGGGCGAGGGGTTCCATCAGGGGCAGACCGGCCGGGCTGACGGCGAACCGCAAGCGGCCACCGCCGGGCAGCGCGCGTTCGCAAGGACCGACACGCAGGTCGCAGGCCGGATCCGGCGCCAAAACCACGCGCTCGGGAAACAGCTGCGGCCAGGCCCGGGCCACCAGGTAGGCCATCCCCGCCAGCACCGCGACCGCCGCCAGCGCGAGCAGCACGCGGATCACCCGTGACATTCGCGCCGCCCTTCTCTATCGCCAGCGAGCCAGTCGCCCATGACGCGAGCATGCCCGACGAGGTGTCCCTGCAGCACGTCGCAACCCAAGGCCACGAGCAATTCCGCTTGCGCCTGGGTCTCCACCCCCTCGGCAACCACCCTCAACCCCAGATCGTGACCCAGATCGATGATCGCCCGGACGATGGCGCGGTTGACCGCCGCACCGTGCAGCGCCGCCACAAAACCCCGGTCGATCTTGATTTCGTCGACCGGTAAGCGCGCCAGATAGGCGAGCGAGGAATGCCCCACCCCGAAATCATCCAGGCTTAGCCCCAACCCCAGCCCGGCCAGCTCCTGCAGCACCGCCAGGGCGCGCGCCGAATCGCTCATCATCGCGGTCTCGGTGATCTCGAACCGCAGCCGCCGCGCGGCCACCGCCGAGGTCTCCAGTTGACGCGCCACCCACAAGGGGAAGCCGCGGTCGGCCAGCACCCGCACCGACAGGTTGACCGCCACTTCGCTGACCTGCGTTGCCCGCGGATCGGCCAGCAGGCGCAGGACTTCGCCCACCATCCATTGGGTGAGATCGGTGATCGCGCTGGTCTGCTCCAGGAACGGCACAAAGGCATCGGGCGAGAGTTCGCCCTGGGCCGGGTGCCGCCACCGCACCAAGGCCTCGAATTTTTCCGTAGCGGGCGCGGCCAGGTCGCGCTTGGGCTGCAGGACGACGTACAGCTCGCCACGCTCCATACCGTCGCGCAAACCGGCCAGCAGAGCCAGGCGGTCTGGCTGGCCCGGCTCCCCGGCGGGCTCGTAGACCGCGCAGCGGTCCTCGGCGCGATTCGCAGCCTCCCGTGCTGCCTCGGCGTGTTGCAGCAGCGCACCCACGGCGCGCCCATGCTCGGGATAGAAAGCAACACCGATGCTGACGCTGATGGGCAAGCGCGTACCGACCAGCTCACAGGGTTCGTCCAGCCGGTCCAAGACCTTGGTGGCGACCACCTGCGCCTGCTCACGGCTGTTGACCCGCACCAGCAGCGCGAATTCGTCGCCGTCCACCCGGGCCACGGTGTCTACGTCGCGCAGCGGCGCACGAATGCGCTCGGCGACGACCTGCAGGATCCGATCGCCGATCTCGCGGCCGAAGGTCTCGTTGAAGGCGCGGAAGCGATCGAGATCAATCAGCATCAGGGCGAAGCGCCGCCCCTCGCGGGCGGCCTCGTAGATCTGGCGTTGCAGACGCTCTTCGAGCAGGTGCCGATTGGGCAGGCCGGTCAAGGGATCCAGCAGGCCGGGGGGCACGGCCTCGGTCTTGCCCTGAGGCCCTGCCGCCGCCCGGCCGTACGCCAGCAACGCCACGAGCCAGGCCAGCCCCCCCGCCGCCAGGGCCAACACGACGCCGGCACCCGGCCAATTCCGGCCGGCAAGGGTCGGCAACAACACCGCCAAGACCAGCGACAACGTCAGCAGCGCGACCCCCAGGGGCACCCATCGAACGCGCGGCAACGCGGCGCCGGCCGGCGTGCGGGCGTTCAAATTCTTCTGCGGCGGTGCGTCGGGCATCCGGTGATCCGATCAAAGCCTTGCGCCGCCAAGCATACACGGCCGCGCCGCGTCCTTCCGCCGGGCTAGGTCAACCGGGCACCGCTCCAGCGCGGCCGGCCCGCTGCCGAACGGGCGGCGCCCCAGCAATGCCATACCCATCAAGAGCACCGGGTTTATATCGCCGAGATTGGCCCTACTTTGTGTGGCCACACTTAATGACTTCAGGTAGGCGCCATGGCGGATTGGGTTGCAGGCAAGGTGATCGACAAACGGCGCTGGAACGACACGCACTACTCCATGCGCATCGACGCGCCGGTTGAGGCCTTCCATGCCGGGCAGTTCGCGCGCGTTGGCCTGGACATCGGCCCAGAGCGCGTCGGCCGACCCTATTCCTTCGTCAACGCCCCGGGCGAGCGCCCGCTCGAGATCTACTTCAACGTCGTTCCCGAAGGCCCGCTCAGCCGGCGGCTCGCGGCGCTCGATGCCGGCGACGACCTGTGGGTCACCGCCAAGGCCAACGGCAACCTCACCCTGGAAAGCGTGCCGGCGCATGTCCGACACCTATGGCTACTGGCCACCGGCACGGCCGTCGGCCCCTTTCTTTCCATCCTAAGGACCGCCCCGGCCTGGCAACGCTTCGAGCGGGTGGTGCTCGCCTACGGGGTGCGCCAGGTCGCCGACCTGGCCTATCAGGACCTGATCCGGGAACTGCAGGCGGAACACGCCGGACAGTTCGCCTATGTCCCCCTGGTAACCCGCGAGCCCGTCGCCGGCGGTCTGAGTTCCCGGATCCCGGCGGCCCTGCGCGACGGCCCGCTCGAACAACAGGCCGGGATCACCCTCGACGGCGCGCAGGCCCATGTGATGCTGTGCGGCAATGCCGGCATGATCACCGATGCCAGCGCGGTACTCGAGGCACGCGGCTTGCGCCGCCACCAGCGCCGCGAGCCGGGGCACTTCAGCGTCGAGAAGTACCACTGAGAGGCGGCCTTGCACGACCGCTTCCGGACCTGCGCGACACCCTCAGGTCGCCGCGCTGCCCGCCCGCCGAACCTCCGCGGCGGTCAGGTGGCGATAGGCGCCCGGCCGCAAGCTCGGATCCAGAATCAGCTGCCCCACCGCTTCGCGGTGCAGCGCTATCACCCGATTGTCGACGGCGGCAAACATCCGTTTGACCTGGTGGTAACGGCCTTCGTGGATGCTGAGCCGGACCCGATCGTGGCCGAGCAGTTCGACGGTCGCCGGGCGGGTCGGCCGGGCCTCGCCATGGAGTTGCACC
>JBFZDU010000010.1:0-2570 GCA_041307205.1 Gammaproteobacteria bacterium
TGGTGGTTGACGGCAGCACCGACGGGACGGCCGCGGGCCTCCAAGAGATGGCGGCGACGGATCCGGGCCTCCGGGTGGTGGTCATGCCCGAAAACCGCGGCAAGGGTGCGGCGGTATTGCATGGCCTCGACCTCGCCGCGAGTGAAGGTTTCACCCACGCCCTCACCCTAGACTCGGACGGCCAACACCCGGACGACCTCATCCCAGCCTTCATGGCTACCTCCATTGCGGCCCCGGACTGTATGGTGCTAGGCGTGCCGGTGTTCGATGCCAACGCGCCAAAGCTGCGGGTACAGGGCCGCAAGGTATCCAACGCCTGGGCCAACTTGGAGACCCTGTGGATGGGTATCGGTGATTCCCTCTACGGCTTCCGCGTCTATCCCATCGAACCCTTGCGCCAGGTGATGCATGGCCTGCGCTGGATGCGCCGTTTCGACTTCGATCCCGAGGCGGCGGTGCGCCTGTGCTGGTGCGGCGTCCGCCCCATCAACCTGCCAGCGCCGGTGAAGTATTTTGCCGCCGACCAGGGTGGCGTCTCTCACTTCAATTATCTGCGCGACAATGTCCTGCTCACCTGGATGCACATCCGGCTGATGCTGGGGTTCCTGCCGCGATTACCCTTCCTCTTTCTGCGACGTTTGAGCACACGATGAACAAACGCTTCGATAACCCTGACGACCTTGTCCATGCCCCGCACCCATTGCTGACGGATTACTACGCCAGCGAGGAGGAAAGGCGCGGCTTCGTGCGCCAGATCTTTGACAGCACGGCGTCGGACTATGACCGGATCGAACGGCTACTAGCCCTGGGAAGCGGACCTTGGTACCGAGGGCAGGCGTTGGGCCGGGCGGGTCTTAAACCGGGCATGCGCATTATCGACATCGGTGTAGGTACGGGTTTGGTGGCCCGTGAGGCCGTTAAGCTGGTGGGCAACCCCAGCCTGGTGGCTGGTGTCGATCCAAGCATCGGTATGATGGCTAACGCCCGTTTGCCGACAGGCGTTCAACTCGTGGAGGGCAGGGCGGAAGCGATCCCGTTTCCCAACGGCGGTTTCGATTTCCTGAGCATGGGCTATGCGCTGCGCCATATCGGCGATCTATCGGCCGCCTGCAGCGAATTCTATCGCGTCCTCAAACCGGGCGGCCGATTGTGCCTGATGGAGATCACCAAACCGGAACGGACCTGGAGCCGGTTCCTGCTTAAGGTCTACATGCGCGGCGTGGTTCCAGTGCTGGCCCACCTGGTTGGTGGCAGTGCCGAAACGGCCAGATTGTGGCGCTATTACTGGGACACTGTCGATGCCTGTGTTTCTCCAAGCAAGGTAATCCATACGCTGGAGGCCGCCGGTTTTACCGGAGTGAAACGGCACGTCGAAACACGCGCACTGGCAATCCTGGCCGAATTCCAGGCGATTAAACCCGGGTGAGCCACATGCAGGTAGGGTGAGTGCCCGCCGGGGCAGACTCAGTGCCTGGCGTAAATGCCGATCCCCAGGCTCGGCAACCAGCGGCGCAGGCCCGGAGTGGTGATAACGGTGCTAAAAATGGCCATCAGCACCAGCATGGTGAACACCTGTTGGGAGATGACGCCCAAGTCATAGCCGACGTTGATGACGATCAACTCCATCAAGGCGCGGGTGTTCATCATGATACCCAGCACCTTACCCTCCTGATGTGATAGCCCCGCCCAACGTGCCGCGACATAGCTCCCCCCGAACTTTCCAAGGGTTGCCAGGGCGATCAGCAGCAGGCACCAACCCCAGGCGGCTGCGGAATCCATGTTCCCGATGTGAGTGCGTAACCCGGTGTAGGTGAAGAAGATGGGTAGAAAGAAGACCATGACGAAGTGACCGATACGTTCCTTCCATGCTTCGATGAACTCATGCTCATCGTGCAGGATCACCCCCATCATGAAACCACCGAAGATGGCGAAGATGCCGAGCTGATAGGTGGTAATCGCCGAGACGAAGATGCCGGCGAGCATGATCCCAAGAAGATTGTGGGTGAGCCTGCCGCGCCCGGCCTTCTCGCCTATCGGCGCCCGGCCGGCCTGGCTGATGCGGATGAGGCGCTTCATGAGGGGTCGCATGAGGAACCACCAGGTCAGAAAGAACCCGGCGACCAGCAGCACCTTGAGACCAAAGTCTGCGGCGCTGAACTGGGTCAGGGCGAGCGCGGTGACCAGGGCGAGCAGCAGCCAGCCGATCACGTCGTTGATCGCAGCGGCGCTGATGGCGATGACCCCGATGGGCTGACGCGTGATCTTGAACTCGATCATCATGCGCCCGAGGATCGGCAGTGCCGTGATGGAAAAGGCCGTGGCGATGAACAGCGCAGAGGCGATCGGATCGATGCCGGGTGACAGCAACGGGGCCGTGAAGTACCCGAAGCCGAAGCCGAGGGCGAAAGGCGTTACCATGCTGGCCGTGGCGACATAGCTGACGGCGCGGCGGTGATGGCGGTCCATCAGATGGGCGAAATCGAACTCCAGGCCAATTTGAAACATCAGTAGGATCAGGCCGATCTGCGACAACATCTGCATGGGTTCGGGCGGTGCCGACCGAAAGACAT
>JBFZDU010000011.1:0-3014 GCA_041307205.1 Gammaproteobacteria bacterium
GAATCGCCGCGCGGTACGCCTCGAGCAGCGCCTCGATGGCAATCACGGCGAATTCCCGCTGCGCCGTCGCGTCGGCCGTCTGCAGCCCGCCGACGAGTTGGGCCAGCACCGAGGGCGCCGGCCGGACCTGAGTGCCGGCCGGCGCCGCCGCAGCGGCCAGACCCAAGACCAGCAACAGGCCGAGAAACCAGCCGCACCGCCCCGGCCCGGGAGCGGGACCAATACCGGTCAGCACGCCACGGCGGTCACCGGCCTTCACCGCGGTTGGCAGGCAGCCCGGACGGCGAAGGCCGCCAACAAGCGCGGCGCCGCGGGCGTCTCGAGCGCCGCCGCCAGGACGCCATCGGCATCCGTCCCCTGCGCCGGCAACTGCGGCCGGTAATGCTCGGCATAGGCACGCACGATGGCGCGGTCGAACTCCGGGTGGAACTGGATGCCCCAGGCGGCTCCCCCCCAGCGGAAGGCATGGTTGGGATCCTGGTCGCTGGCGGCGAGGCGGGTGGCGCCCGCCGGCAAGCGCAGCACCGACTGGCGGTGACTGGCCTGAACCGGCAGCGGCGACGGCAGCCCCGCAAACAGGGGGTCAGTCGCTGCCGCGGCCGTCAGTCGCGTCAGCACCGTGCCGATCTCGATGCCATTGGGATTGTTGCGCACCTCGCCGCCCAGGGCGTGCGCCAGCAATTGGTGGCCGAAACAGATACCGAGCACCGGCACGCCACGCTCGGCGACGCCCCGCAGCCAGTGCGCGGTGACCGCGATCCAGGCATCGCCATCGGTCACCATGGCGCTGGAGCCGGTCACCACCGCGGCCGAGACGGTGGCCGGGGCCGGCAAAGCCTCGCCGCGGTGCGGCCGGACCAGCCGGGCGGCCGCGGCGCTCAGTCCCATGCCGGCGAGAATCCAGTCGGCGAAATCACCCGCCACCGGCCCCAGGGCATCCAGCTTCTGCCCGGGTTGCACGACCACCAGCCCGCTCACGGGTTGAACGCCTCCGCCGAATCCAGCCAGCCCAGTTCCTCGGGCGTACTGGCCCGCCCCAGCACGGTGTTGCGGTGCGGGAAGCGGCCGAAGCGCCGCACGATGTCGCGGTGATGCCGGGCCCAGCGGAGGTTGTCGGTCAGGCCGGCCTGCTCGAACAGTGCGACCGAGCGCTCCTGGTCGGCCAGGTCCTCGCTATGCATGAAGGGCAGGTAGAGAAAGGCCCGTTCGCGGTCGCCGAGCGCGGCGTCGAAACCGCGGGCTATGGCACGCTCGGCCACCCCGCGCGACGCCGCCTCGGTGGCATAGCCCGCGGGCTGATCGCGGAACATGTTGAGCGGGAACTGGTCGAGCACGATGACCAGGGCCAGGGCCCCCCGGGGCGTCCGCTCCCAGTCCGCCAGCTCTCCCGCCGCCGCGGCGTGCCAAGTCGGTTCGAAACAGGTCCGGATCTCGGCATCAAACGCCGGGGTGGACCGGAACCAGCGCTGCACCGCCGGTTCCGCGAACCAGAAGGCCAGGACCTCGTCCGGGCTCATCCCGCCAAGGCAGCCGCCAGGTACCGGCCGCCGGAGGCGACCGCGATGGTAATCAGGCCGAGGGCCGTATTGATGCCCACGAGCATGCGGATTTGGCCCAGCGCCTTGGCGCCGGCCGGCCAGTCCTGCGCCACCACCGCCCGCTTGAGCCGGCCGTATGGCGCGAAAAACACATGCAGGAAGATCGCCATCATCACCAGGCCCAGGCCCAGCATGGCGTGCACGTACAGGCCCACGCCCTTGAAGCCCCCGAACACCGCGAAAATGAGCCAGAAGCCGCTCGCCAGGATGACCCCGATGGCGGCCCAGACCCAGGGGAAAAAACGCCCGAACACCCCCACCCACAGTGGCAGGCGCAGCGGCGGTGCGAGCTGGCTGGCCGCGACCGGGCGCAGGCACTGGTGGGCGAAGAACATGCCTCCCACCCAGATCACTACCGCGATGACATGCAACAGGACCGCGATACCCATGAGCGTTTCCTCCGTCAGTTGGCTGCTGGATGCCGCATTCTAGCCCGGATACACCCCGCCAGCCGGTCGACGCTCAGGCGGCAATCAACTGCTGCAGGGCCGGCTGCGCGTGCCTTATCGCCAGCAAAAAAAGGCCCTCGCCCGGCAGCAAGCTGCGCGTCGCAGGCCCGGCGCGGCGGTCAAGGCTTACGGAAGCGCAGAAAGAACTGGCCGCGCATCAGGTCGTCGCGACTCTCGACCAAGTCGAAACCGGCGGCCGTAATCTCCCGGCGCACCACCTCTTCGCCGGCGCGCACATGCCCGAGTACCCAGGGCTCGCTGACGCCGGGGATCCGCTTGAAATCCACCACCACCAGCTCGCCGCCGGGCTTGAGCGCGGCGTGGATGCTGGCCAGGGTCGGGCCGGGATATTCGAAGTGATGATAAGTGTCGCTGCTGAACACCAGGTCGACCGACTGCGCCGGCAGCAGCACGCTGCGGGCATTGTTCACCACCCCGATCACATTGTGGTAGCCCAAGGCCTTGGCGCGGCTGCGGATGGCGTCGACAAAATTGGGCGTGATGTCGACCGCATAGACCCGGCCTTTCGGGCCCACGGCCTGGGCGAACATCAGGGCCAAGAACCCGGTGCCAGCCCCCACATCCGCCACCTGCATGCCGGGGCGCAGCTTGAGCGCGCTCAGGATTTCCTGGCGGCGCTCCCAGACCTCGCGGCCATCGCGTTCGAAGACACCACGCCATTGGCGCACATCCGCGTTGTCGTAAGCGCGGTTGATGCCGGGTGCGACGCTGGGCTGGGCCGGCACCGCGCCTGGCAGCAACAGCGGCAGCAGGCCCAGCAGCAGGACGATCAGTTTGAGCATCGCGGACCCCCAAGCATGCCAAGCGATCGGGCCATGGTAGCGGCCAGACCGAACTTTTGTCCGGCGGTCGGTTCTAGATGCTGTGACCCAAAGCCACGGCAGAGGTGCCCGCCATGTCACGTTTTCCCTTCCTGCCCGCCTTCGCGCAACTGCCGCGCACCCTG
>JBFZDU010000012.1:0-8650 GCA_041307205.1 Gammaproteobacteria bacterium
GGCGGTCGACCGCTGCGGTTGGCGCTGGTCGACACCAGAGGCATGGCGGCGGCGCGGCACAGCGCGGCGGCCACCGGGTGCGCGGTGACCCGCACGGCGAGGGTATCGTGGTTGCCGGTCAACCAAGCCGGGCAGTGCGGCGCGGCCGGCAGCAGCCAGGTATGCGGACCCGGCCAGGTGGCCAGTATCGCCGCCATCCGGTCGTCGGCGACGGGGCACACGAAGGGTCGGAGCTGGGCGAAGTCGGCGGCAATCAGGATCAGGCCTTTGCGCATTGGGCGGCCCTTGAGCCGCAGGATCCGCGCCACCGCCTCCGGATTGAGCGGATCGCAGCCCAAACCCCACACCGCCTCGGTGGGGTAGGCGACCACCGCCCCGGCCCGCAGCCGGCGTGTGGCCTCGCGTAACCGGAACCCCGACACGTCAGCGCAGGCTGGCCTGCAGTTCGGCGTCGGCGGCCTTGACCGCGTCGGCATTGCGGACCCGTTCTGCGGTCACCCGTGCGGCCACCGCCGGGTCCGCCACCCCAAGGATCTGCGCCGCCAGGTAAGCCGCATTCTTCGCCCCGGCACTGCCGACGGCGACCGTTGCCACGGGCACCCCGCCCGGCATTTGCACCGTGGACAGCAACGCGTCCAGACCCTGCAGCGGGCCTGCGTCCAGCGGCACCCCGATTACCGGGCGGGTGGTGATGCCCGCCACGGCACCGGCGAGGTGCGCCGCCAGGCCGGCGGCGCAGATGAACACGCGGCAGCCGCGGGTCTCGGCGTCCTGCACATAGGCGCGGGTGGTGTCGGGAGTCCGATGTGCCGAGGTGATCTTCATTTCGAACGGCACGTCCAGCGCCTTCAGGACCTCCGCTGTCTGCGCCAGGACCGGCAGGTCCGACTTGGATCCCATGAGGATGGCGACAAAGGCTTGATTCATGGTGCGGTCGATCACGCTGGTGGCAGCAACGGGGCGGACGATAGCGGGTTTAGCGGCAGGTGTCAGCTGGTGGCGTTCAGGTGCCCGCGGCTGGACTGCCCGCTGGCCGCTCCCCTACCCGACGTCCCGCTGCTCCTCGGGCAAAGCTGCCGGTTCGGCGTGCTTGCACTTGGGACAGACCTTTTCGGCGCCGCGTCGCTTGGTGATCTTGAGGGTGACAATCGGCCAGGCACAGCTCGGACAGGGTTCGGCCAGGGGTTGATCCCAAACCGCGTAGTCGCACTTGGGGTAGGTACTGCAGGAGAAAAATATCTTGCCCTTACGAGACTTGCGCTTCATGAGGCTGCCCTTGTAACACTGCGGGCAGGTCACGCCGGTATCTTCGGGCTTGTCCAGCGATTCGATATAGCGGCACTTGGGATAACCCGAGCAACCGATGAACCGGCCGTATTTGCCCTGCTTGAACACCAGTTTGGAACCGCACTCCGGGCAGTCGCGCCCGACTTCCTCGTCCGCGGGTGCGGCCTCCTGGTCCCCGTTGAGGTTGCGCGTGTAGTCGCACTCGGGGTAGTTGGTGCAACCGATGAAGCGCCCGTTACGCCCCAGTCGGATCGCCAGCTGACCGCCGCAGGTCGGGCATTTCTCGTCGATCGGCTCCTGTGTGACGTCGGAACGCTTGACGTTTTCCTGGGTGTGGTCGATCTGGTCCTTGAACGGTTGCCAGAATTTCTCGAGCAACGGAACCCATTCCTCCTCGCCGCGCGACACCGCGTCCAACTCGTCCTCCAGGCGCGCGGTGAAGTCGTAGTCCACGTACCGGGTGAAGTAGCTGGTCAGGAACTTGTTGACCACGCGGCCGACATCCGTGGGGTGGAAGCGCTTGTTGTCCAGTTCCACGTACTCGCGGTCCTGCAGGGTCGAAATGATGCTGGCGTACGTCGAGGGTCGGCCAATGCCGAATTCCTCCAGCGCTTTCACCAGGCTGGCCTCGCTGTAGCGCGGCGGCGGCTCGGTGAAATGCTGCTCGGGGCGGATCGATACCAGATCGATCTGCTCCCCGGCTTCGAGCGGCGGCAGCAGGGTCTCGTCGTCCTCGCCCGGCTTGGCGTCGTCCCTGCCTTCCTGGTAGACGCGCATGAAGCCGGGGCTGGCCACGGTGGAACCGGTGGCGCGAAACAGGTTGTCCGGGCCGGCGCCCAGATCGACTGCCACCGTATCGATCGTGGCATGTAGCATCTGGCAGGCCACGGTCCGTTTCCAGACCAACTCGTACAGGCGCAGCTGGTCTTTGTTGAGGTGTGCTTTCAGCTCATCCGGAGTCCGCCAAGCCGAGGTGGGCCGGATGGCCTCATGGGCCTCCTGGGCGTTCTTGGCCTTGGTTTTGAACAGCCGCGGTTCCTTGGGCAGCTGGTCGAAGCCGTATTTGTCGGCGATGAAGGCGCGAAGCTCGGTCAATGCCTCTTCGGCGAGGTTGACCGAGTCGGTACGCATGTAGGTGATCAGACCGACGCCGCCGCCGCCGATGTCCACGCCTTCGTATAGTTGCTGCGCCACCCGCATGGTGCGCTGCGCCGTGTAGCCGAGCTTGCGCGCGGCCTCCTGCTGCAGCGTCGAGGTCGTGAAGGGTGCAGCGGGATTACGCTTGCGCTGCTTTTTTTCGACGCTGAGCACCGCCAGCTTGCCGCCAGCCGCCGCCACCAGGGCCTGCTCAACGGCGACGGCCCGTTTGCCGTCGGTGATCGAGAACTGCTCGATCTTCTCGCCTTCGAACTGGCTGAGTTTGGCGCTGAAGGCCTGATTGTCCTTGCGCGTGTCGGCCTCGATGCTCCAGTACTCGCGACTGACGAAGCGCTCGATTTCCTCTTCGCGTTCGACGATCAGCCGCAGCGCGGGGCTTTGCACCCGGCCCGCCGACAGGCCGCGTCGCACTTTCTTCCAGAGCAGCGGCGAGAGATTGAAACCTACCAGGTAATCGAGGGCACGGCGCGCCTGCTGGGCGTTCACCAGGTCCATGCTCAACCCGCGCGGGTGCGCCACGGCGTCCTGCACGGCCTTCTTGGTGATCTCGTTGAACACCACGCGGTGGACCGGCTTGTCTTTGAGCAGCTTGCGGTTCTTGAGCAGTTCGTACAGGTGCCAGGAGATTGCCTCGCCCTCGCGGTCGGGGTCGGTAGCGAGGTACAGGGAGTCTGCATCCTTGAGTTTGGCGGCAATCGCCTTGACGTGCTTGTCGTTGCGATCGATCACCTGGTACTGCATGTGAAAGCCGTTCGCCGGGTCGACGGCGCCTTCCTTGGGGACCAGGTCCCGGACATGGCCGTAGGAAGCCAGGACTTCGAAGTCCTGGCCGAGGTATTTCTTGATGGTCTTGGCCTTGGCGGGCGATTCGACGATGACCAGGTTCATTTCCGCGGTCGCTGTTTCCTGTTGCTGCTGAGAAAAATACCTGCTGCGGTCGGGACAGCGGGCGGGTTCCCTTTTTATCGAATAGCCGTCCGGGGGCAGGGGTGTCAAGCCCGAGGAGTGCGGACGCGGGGCCAAGCGGCGCCCGCTGTCGGTGCCGTGTCGCGCAGGATTGGCCCCGGACCCCGGGGCGCCACTCAGTGCAGGTAACCGGGGTCGCCGTTGTACACGAGCTCCTGCATCAGCGCGAAGGCGCTCTCCTGGCCGGGCTGGTTGAGCAGCACCAACAGCACGATCCACTTCACGTCTTCGGCGGTCAGCTCTTCCGATTCGAGCGCCATGGCGCGTTCGATGACCAGTTCGCGGCTGCGCTGGTCGAGGATGCCGCTCTGCTCCAGATACAACAGCATGCCCTGGATATCCAGGTCCAGGCGTTGTTGCTCCTGCTCGGTGTAGATGCGCATGGAGCGGTTGGCAACGATCTCGGGCACCAGCAGACTGCCCTGCCGCCAAGCCAGTTCGTCCAGCCAGCGGAATGCCTTCTTGATTTCCCTTTTTGGGAACCCCGCTTCCACCAGTTCTTCCTCCAGCATGATCTGATCGGGCGGCGCGCTCTCCTCGCCGTCCATGTAGTTCTCGTAGATGTAGATGAGAACGTCGATCACGTTTTCGTTCACGGTACCAATTCCGTAGGGGTGCTCAGGACGGGGGGCCACTGCGCCGCGGGGGGTGACCGGCTGGGCGGGTTTGGGGGCTCACGCTTGCGGCGTTCCGGTTCGGGCGAAAAGCCCACCGGGAATCGATGATACATGACCTTCTAGTTCCAGCAAGAGCAACATCGACGAGACCACCCCGGGTTTATGGCCGGTCCGAGCCACCAGCGCGTCGACCGAAACCGGGTCGTAGCCCATGGCCGCAAGTAGCTGTTGGTAATCTGGATCCTCCAGGGCGCCGGCCGTGGGCGGCGCGCCGCGCTCCGCGACCTCGGGCCGAGCCCCCAGCAGGGACCCCAGTTCCTCGAGGACGTCGGTAGCCGTTTCCACCAGCTTGGCGCCCTCGCGGATCAGCCTGTGGCAGCCCCGGGCCAGCGGGTTGTGGATGGAGCCGGGGATGGCGAATACCTCGCGGCCTTGGTCGAGCGCCTGGCGTGCCGTGATCAGCGAGCCGCTTTGCAGCGCCGCCTCGACCACCACGGTGCCCAGCGCGAGTCCGCTGATGACGCGGTTGCGGCGCGGGAAATGCCCGGGCATCGGCGGCGTGCCGGGCGGAAACTCGGACACCAGGGCGCCGCCACCGGCGACGATGCGATGCGCGAGTTCACGGTGCCGCGCCGGGTAGACCCGATCGAGGCCAGTGGCGGTGACGGCGAGGGTGAGGCCTTCGGCCGACAGTGCGCCTTCATGACTGGCGGCGTCGATACCAATGGCCAGCCCGCTGGTGACCGTCAGGCCGCAGCCGGCGAAGTGGGCCGCGAAGTCGTGGGCGGTGCGGCTGCCGCTGCTGGTTGGGTTGCGGCTGCCGACCATGGCGATCTGCGGCAGCGCCAGCAGCTCCGGGTCGCCGAGCACGAACAGCGCCGGGGGCGGGTCGGGAATAGCGCGCAGCAGTGCCGGGTACCTGGGGTCGGCGATGGTGACCAGATGGTGCTGGGGCTCGGTCAGCCATGCGAGGTCGCTTGCCAGCAAGGTCTCGTCCGGATGGCGCAGCCAGTCGCGCAGCCCCGCCGGCAGACCGGGTAACCGGCCCTCGGTGAGCAAACGCGGGTCCGGGTCCTGTCCGAGCAGGGGCAGCAGGGTTCTGCCCCCGACGCCGGGGGCGCGCAGCAGGAGCAGCCAGGCGCGTAGCGTCGCCGCGTCGGTGGGCGCGTCCGTGCGCCCGGGGACGTCGCTCATGTCAGGGATTGCGGACCCGGTCGTTGATGTGCATCGCCCGCGTCGCGTGCATCACCAGTCCGAAACTGACCCGGTCGAAGGTCCGGAACACCATCAGCAGGCCGGCCTCCTCGTCGGGCAGGGTCACGGTATCGCGTGGGTCGGGCGAAACCACGTCGCGGATCGTCTCGCCGCGTTGGTCCACCCGCAGCACCGTGCCCGGGCTCAGACCGTCGGCGGCGCCACGGTCGATGACCACGACATTGTGCTGGCCGATCTGGCTGACGCCGTTCAACACCGCGATGATTGCGCCGCTGACCGGACCCTCCGGTGCCTTGGGATAAAAATCCATGACCGGCTCGTCGCTGGTTACCGGCAGCAAGCGATCACTGATGATGGCCTCGATCTGGGTGCGATTGATGTATACGGTCGCCGGGTCACCGCTCCGTTGCAGGTCGGCACTGCCCACGTATTGGGCCTCGTAGCCCAGCACCTCCCCGGTTTCGGCATCCAGGTAGGACTTGCCGGGGCGCACCAGGTCGAACTTTGCCGGCTGTGGCGCGTCTATGGAGCGTACGTAGGCGCGTTGGCCCGCGCCGCCGAGGATGTGTTCATCGGCGAAGTCGACCACGTAAGGGGCGGCGTCCAGCTCGGCCTGGCTGACCACGTAGGGGCGGGTCAGGAAGGGTGCAATGGCGTCGACCGGCACCGTGGGGATGCGCCCATCCCAGGGCGTGGCGCGCACCTGCGGCGAGAGCTTGACGTGGCGCGGTCCACGGGTGAGGCGCAACTGGGGTTTGCCGTCGAGATAGACCAACTCCAGTTCGTCCCCCGGGTAGATCAGATGGGGGTTGCGCACCTGGGGATTGACGTGCCAGATGTCGGGCCAGCGCCACGGCTGGCGCAGAAAGCGGCCGGAAATGTCCCACAGGGTATCGCCCTGGCGCACCGTGTAACGCTCGGGGTGATTGGCGGCCAACAGGTCGTCGGCGTGGGCAGGAAGCCCGAACAGGGCGGTGCAGGCCAGGGCCCATGCCAGGGTGCGACTGAGCTTCGTTAGCGACTTCAACATGTGACTCCCTTGGTGTGCGGCGGGCGCGGTCAGGCACCCTGATTTCTGTATTATCATCACCCAAGCGGAAATTCTTTAGCCCGAACTATAGAACGCGGTAGCAAAACATGGCGATTCTGGACATCCTTCACTTCCCGGACCCGCGGTTGCGCAACCAGGCGCAACCGGTGGCGCGGGTCGACGACGCGACGCGTCGGCTGATCGACGATATGTTCGAGACCATGTATGCGGCGCCCGGGATCGGCCTGGCGGCGATCCAGGTCAACGTGCCGCAGCGGGTCATTGTGGTGGACATATCAGAGCATCGCACCGAGCCGCTGGCCCTGGTCAATCCGCAGATCCTGAGCCGCGAAGGCGTCGAGGAGATGGATGAGGGCTGCCTGTCGGTGCCGGGCGTTTATGAACCGGTGCAGCGCGCCGAACGGATTCGGGTACGGGCCCTCGATCGCGACGGCGAGCCGTTCGAACGCGACGCTGACGGCCTGCTGGCGGTGTGCATTCAACACGAGGTCGATCACCTGGACGGAAAACTGTTCGTCGACTACCTGTCCAGCCTCAAGCGCCAGCGCATCCGCAAGAAGCTTGAGAAGGAGCGGCGTCTGGGTATTGGCGAAAAAACGCAGGAACGCAGCGCGATCTGACCCAGCGCAGCGCACGACAGCCTGGCGCCCCACCGGGGTGCGGCACCCCCAACCCGCATGGAGACCGCCCGGCCCGGGCCCCAGCCGCATGTCCGAACCACTCCGCATTATTTTTGCCGGTACGCCTGACTTCTCGGTGCCGCCGCTCAAGGCGCTGCTCGCAAGCCCACACCGCGTGGTCGCGGTCTATACCCAGCCCGACCGGCCAGCGGGGCGCGGTCGCAAAATGACCCCCAGCCCGGTGAAGGAGGCCGCGCTGGCGGCAGGTCTGCCGGTGTACCAACCCGACCATTTCAAGCGCGAAGCCGACCTGCGCCAGCTCGAGGCACAGCGCGCCGACCTGATGGTGGTGGTCGCCTACGGGTTGCTGCTGCCGCCACGCGTGCTGGCGGCGCCGCGCTTGGGCTGCGTCAACATCCATGCCTCGCTGCTACCCCGCTGGCGTGGTGCGGCGCCAATCCAGCGTGCCTTGCTGGCGGGCGACCGCGAGACCGGGGTCACCATCATGCAGATGGCGAAGGGGTTGGACACCGGCCCCATGTTCCTGGTGCGGCGGTTGCCGATTACCCCCGACGATACCGGCGGCAGCCTGCACGACCAGCTGTCGGTGCTAGGGGCCGAGGCCTTGCTGGACGCCCTGCCCGGTATCGCCGACGGCTCGGCAGTGCCCCAGCCGCAGGACGACAGTCAGTCGACCTATGCGCGCAAGCTCGACAAGGCCGAGGCCGAAGTCGACTGGTCCCGTTCGGCGCAACAGATCGCGCGCCAGGTCCGGGCGTTCAATCCCTGGCCGGTGGCGCATACGCGGTACGAGGACGCCAATCTCCGGCTGTGGGCGGCCGAGGCGGTGCCGGGACTGGCCGGCGCGCCGGGAATGGTGATGGCCGCTGGCCGTGGTGGGATAGACATCGCCACCGGCGATGGCTTGCTGCGCGTCACCCGGTTGCAGATGCCCGGTAAGCGGGTGATGAACGCCGCCGACTTCGTCAATGCCCACGCCATCCAGGGTGTCCAGCTCGGTTAAACCGGCCAGTGCGCCCGTCGGCCCGCGTCCCGCCGCGGTGCTGGCGGTTGCGGACGTGCTGGGCGGCCGCTCCCTCAGCGACAGCCTGCCGGCGCGCACGCAGCGCCTGCACGGCCGCGACCGTGCCCTGGCGGCGGAGCTCGCCTACGGTAGTTGTCGGTGGTACTGGCGCTTGCAGAGCGTGGCGCAGCGGTTGCTGCACCGCCCCCTGGCGGCGCGCGACCGCGACCTGCAGGCCTTGCTGCTGTGCGGCTTGTATCAATTGCTCTATATGCGGGTGCCGGCGCACGCCGCGGTGGCGGAGACCGCCGGCGCCGCCCGGGCCCTCGGCAAGCCCTGGGCCACGGCCTTGCTCAACGGCGTGCTGCGCCGCTTGCAGCGCGAGCAGGTCGAACTGCTCGCCGGGCTGGACGACGACCCGGTGACCCGCTATGCCCTACCGGCCTGGCTGATCGGGGCGCTGCGTGAGGCTTGGCCGGAGCGCTGGCAGGGGGTGTGCGACACCCTGAATGCACACCCCCCCATGACCTTGCGGGTCAATCAGCTGCGGCTCTCGCGCCAGGATTACGCGGTCCGCCTGCAGGCGGCGGGGCTGACCGCCCGCCCAGTGCCGGGCCTGGCAGCGGCGCTCACGCTCGATGCGCCGCTCGACGTGCAGCGCCTGCCGGGTTTCGCCGAGGGGCTGGTGTCGGTGCAGGATGCCGGGGCGCAG
>JBFZDU010000013.1:0-2576 GCA_041307205.1 Gammaproteobacteria bacterium
AGAAAGTCCCGGATCGCCAGTACAGCGATATGAATGCGTTCCGCCTGACCCGGATAGGCCGTCAGGGCTGCCGACTCATAATCCGCCAGCGCCCGACCCAGCGCGCCCTCGTCAAATACCCAGATTCTGCCCAGCCGCGTGTTCATCTTGGAATGCCCGATATCGTTCTTTTCTCACCGGTTCCCCGGCCAACGGCAGTTTAGCAATCTTACGGATGGAAAATCGGCCCAAAATGGCTTGTACTTGCCGATCAGGAGGAGAGGGTCACCCTACAGGCCCCCGATACAAACCAAATATGAATTGGCTTCTTTACCTGGCTTTGGGGTTTACCGCCACCTGGACGGTTTACCTGATCTACCTGCAGCTGGCGACGCGCGCCGCCGAGGGTCGTCCGACCCAGGACCTCGAGCGGGTGCTGCCGGAACTGGCGACGGCGTCCGGGGAACCGGCCCTGGTGTACTGGTACAGCCCGCGCTGCGCGCCCTGCCGGGCCATGAGTCGGGAGGTCGAAGCCCTGCAGAGCGAGCAGCGCCGTATCTTCAAGTTGGACATTTCCGAGCACTTCGATCTGGCGCGCGACATCGGCATCCGGGCGGCGCCGACGGTGCTGCTGGTCAGGCGGGGCCAAATCGAGCGCTGCATATTGGGAGCCAAGCCGCGCGCCTACCTGCGGGCTTTGCTGGACGCCGCCTGAGCGCTGCGCGGACAGCGCCTGGGACGCCGCTTTGATCCGGTCCGCGGCCGCGCTCCTGTGGATGGCGCTCGGCTGGGTGGAACTGGCGGCTTGGACCCTGCTGCTCTATCCCCTGTCCTATCTGCCCGGCGCACCGCGACCCTGGTACCGACGCCTGTTTCGGATCTGGTGCCGTGTCTGGACCCATGCCTTGGGCGTGGAACTGCACCTGCACCAGAAAAACCGCCGACCGCTCCCCGCTCGCTTCATCCTGATCGCCAACCACCCCTCCGCCTTCGAAGACATCGCCATACCGGCATTGTTCGACGTCGACAACCTGGCCAAGGCGGAGGTGCGGGAGTGGTGGATCGTCGGCCGCATCAGCGCGGCGGCCGGAACCCTGTACGTGCAGCGCGAATCCCGCAGCTCCCGTGCCGCGGCCGCGGCTGAACTACTGGAGGCGGTGCGCGCAGGTCGCAATGTCGCCCTTTACCCGGAGGGCGGGGTCAAGGGCAAGCGGGTGTACGGTATGTTTCATTACGGCGCGTTCGATGTCTCGCTGCGCACTGGCATCCCCATCCTGCCGGTGTTCATTCACTACGAGGCGCAGGACGACTTCTACTGGGGTCCTGAGTCCCTGCCGCGCAAGATTTTCAACATCATGCGCGCCAGTAATCACCGCGCGAACTATTACCTGCACGATGCCTTCGACCCCGGGGCGTTCCGCGACAAGCGCCAGTACTGCGACCACGTTCATCGCCAATACCTGGCTTGGCAGTCACGCTACCTGGATTAGCCCGGAACACGGCGTGTGCATACCGACTGCCGAGCGCGTTAGAGTCTACACATGAGTGACCCAGCTGCTGCCCTTCGCCGCCTGGAAGCGGCCTTCTACGCCGCCTTCGTGCAGCGCGACCTGCAGGCCATGCGACAAATCTGGGCGGACGCCGCCGACACGGTCTGCGTGCATCCCGGCGGTCCGGCCCTGCGCGGCACCGACGCGATCCTGCGCAGTTGGGCGGACATCCTCACCAATGCGAGCCGGCCCGAGGTCCGGTACACCGAGCTGCAGCAAGTGCTGGACGGCGCACTGGCGGTGCATACCGTCGAAGAACGAATCCGGCCTGCCGGATCCGCCCGGGAACCCACCCGGCTGATCGCGACCAACATCTATCGCTTGACCGAGCGCGGCTGGCGGCTGCTGCAACACCACGCCTCCTTGCCTCTGGTGGACACCGAGAGTGCCGGGCAGGCGCGCAGCCTGCATTGACCCCTCGACCCCTGCTATAGCCGGGTCTGGCGACAGCGGGATCCAGGCACCGAACCAGACCGCCGCTCAACGGCCCAGCCGGTGCTTAACCTCGGCAAGCCGGGCAACCTTGCCCCGAACCGGATCCGTGGCAGCTGTTCGGTCGTCCTGGCCCCCCGACACAGGAAGCGCTGCGGCGGGCCGATGATGGTGCAGGTGGGCCAGAGTCACGCCGTAACCGGCCCGATTCAGGGCCTGTAACAGCTCCTGGACGTAGCGCCGGACCCGGGGCGTGCCATGCAGAATCAAAGCGGCACTGCGAGCGCCGTCGATGTGGATCTCCCGGGCCTGCACGCGGACGGGAAAGCCATAGCGCCGCGCCAAATGCTGTAGGGCATCCACCGGGTCCACGCTGGCCAGACCGGCACTGTTGCGCGGCCGCGTCGGGATCAGTTGCAGGCAAGGCCGCGGTTGGCAGTACCCGGTGAAACCATGCACGGCGTCCGGTATCCCGGCCTGACCTGCAGCCACGGCCGCGGCCAGTTGGCCAATAGCCCGCGCCACCGTGGGCGCAGGAGCACGCGACAGTAGCTGGGCCATGCAAGCGCGTTGCGCTTCGGTCATGCGCTGCGCCTCGAAGCCATCCAGGGAAAT
>JBFZDU010000014.1:0-4624 GCA_041307205.1 Gammaproteobacteria bacterium
AAACGAGCGATCCTGGCCTCGGAGAAACCCAAATGCCGCCGGTTCCCGTCGGACCCCCGGCACCAGACGATCTCGCACTGGCAATCGTGTCAGCATTGGCCTATGCGGACGTCTTCGATTATCCGCTGACCGTGGCGCAAATCCATCGCTACCTCGTACGCACGCCGGCGACGCTGGCACAAGTCGAGGCAGCATTGGCCCACGATCCGTGGCTGGCGGCGCGCGTCGAGCGGCACGGTGACATGGTTTGCCTGCATGGGCGGTCGGCGACCATCGTGCTGCGACGGGAGCGGGCGGCCTATGCACGAGCGCTTTGGCGCTCCGGTCGCATCCTCGCCTGGCTGGTCGCTCACTTGCCTTTTGTCCGCATGGTGGCGGTCATCGGATCGCTCACCATGGACAATGTGCGCTCGTCCCGCGATGACGTCGATCTGTTTATCGTCACCTCACAGGGCCGCGTCTGGCTCACCCGCGCGCTGGTGATCGGGCTGGTCCGGCTTGCGGCACTGGCTCGCATCGATCTCTGTCCGAATTACCTGCTCAGCACGCGCCGCCTGGCCATGTCCGCCGATGACCTGTTTACGGCGCGCGAACTGGCGCAGATGATCCCGCTGTACGGCCGCGAGACGTTTGCTGACCTGCTTGCGGCCAACCGTTGGTTGGCGGGTTATCTGTCCAATGCGGCCCCGCGCAGCGAACGATTGCGAGACCTGGGGCGGGTAGGGCTGGCCGTTCAACATCTGGCTGAGCGGCCGCTGGCTGGGAGGCTGGGGGCCGGGCTGGAACGCCGGCTGCAAGCCCGCAAGTTGGCTGAGCTTGCCGCGCAGGCGTCTGTAACCGGCAGCCGCGAAGTGGTCCTGGAGGCCGAGATCTGCAAGGGTCACATGGACAGCCATGGCAGCAAGATCCGTGCCGAGTACGACCGGCGACGGGAGCGGGTGCTCGCGCCGGACAGCGCACGTGGGGCTCCCGGCCCATGAGTGCCAGCTTGCCCGCCAAGCTTCGCCGCCAGGCTGTCATGGCGTTGCCGGGCGCGCTGCTGGCACTGGCGCTGACCTTGCCCGCCTGGCGTTACCGAGTGTTATGGCATCTCGACCTCGAAGCCATTTTCTTCGATCTGCACGATGTCATGCTCTACCCGAGCGACCTGTTGGCGCTGTTTGCTATCGCTGCGTGGTGGGTGACGCCCTATCGCCAGCGGATAGGCAGGCTGCCTCGCTGGATGGTCGGAGCGCTGGCCGGGTTGGCGCTTCTGGCGACCGTCTCGGCGCTGTGGGCGCCGCTGGGCTGGCTGGCGCTCTACCAGGCCGCGCGCCTCTGGCTGCTGTTCGGGCTGTTCCTGGTCGTCGCGACCGCGCGCGAGGCGCGCGCGGCCCTGGCGTGGGGGCTGCTGATTTCAGGAGCCATCCAGGCGGTTATCGGGCTGGCGCAATTCGCGCTCCAGCGAACGCTGGGGCTGCGCGACCTGGGCGAGCTCGTCATGCGACCGGAGTGGTCGGGCGCCAGCGTCGTCACGGTGAACGGCCTCCCTACGCTGCGGGCCTACGGGTTGACCCAACATCCCAACCTGCTGGGCGGGATCCTGATGGCTGCGGTCTTGCTCGGCGTGGGCCTGGCGCTTTTGCAGCGCGTCCCGCGTTGGCAGACCATTGCGGCAATCGTCCTGACCGGTCTCAGCTTTGCCGGGCTCCTGGTGACCTTCAGCCGGGCAGCCTGGTTGGGGCTTGCGACCGGCGGCGTGGTGGCTCTGGGCTTGCTCCTGCGGTCGGCAGTCCGGGCACGCGTGGCGTGGCCTGCGGCGAGGGCGACGATTGCTGTGCTGGCGGCCGTCGGGATCCTCTTCCTGGTGACGCAATGGCCGCTGCTCCGCCCACGGCTGGGGCTCTCGGTTGAGGGGGTGGAGATCCGCTCAGTTGACGAGCGCAGTGGCCTGGAAGCCAGCGCGCGGACGTTGATCGGCGAGCACTCCTGGCTGGGTGTGGGCTACGGCAGCTTCACCGTTGCGTTGTGGCAGCGCAAACCGCCGGCGCTGGATGCCTACCCGATCTATCAACCGGTGCACCGGGTTCCGCTTCTGGCACTCGCCGAGCTGGGTCTGCCGGGGGGCGTGCTCTGGCTGATCCTGGCGCTCGGCCCGTGGATCACCATCTGGCGGCGGCGCAGGACCTGGCCCGGGCCCGATGTGCCTCTCGGGCTCGCCGCAGGGTTCTCCGGCGCGATCGCCGCGCTGACTGTCGTCAGTTGGTTCGATTACTACCCTTGGTTCAGCCAGCAAGGGCGGCTGCTGTTATGGATTCTGTGGGGGTTGTGGGCGGGAAGCATGATGCGAGATGCGTAATGGTGACGAGTGACCGGTGAGTGGCATTCCGCAGTCATCCGTTCATGCCCGGCCGATGACCTGACTGACTGACAAAACGTGGGCGCCGGTGAGAACGGGTGCTCCGAGTCGAAACCTGCCGCGGATTGACGCGGATTTGCACAGATTTTGTGTGGTCGATCCGTGAAAACTCGCGCATATCCGCGGCTGATCGCGTTTTGTCAGTCAACCAGGGCCGATGAGTCGGTACGCGGCACTCGTTGCTGGTTCTGCTCACGTGTCACTGGTGGTCACCCGGAGTATAGCGTATGAATGACATACTCTTAGTCAATCCTTTGTACCTCAACCAAGATCCGGTCGAACAGCGTTTGGTGACGCCGTACTTCCCGTTGGGGATCCTCTACCTTGCTGCGGTCGCGCGGAATGCCGGCTACGACGTGGCGGTGTTCGACGCCATGTTCGAGGCCGGTGATGACGCGTTCCGCGCGGCCTTGGCCCGACACCGGCCGCGCCTGGTCGGCATCGCGGCCCTGGCAACGGTGCGCGCGGCGGCGCTGCGTCTGGCAGGCATCGCCAAAGACACGGGCGCGATCGTCGTGCTGGGCGGCGCAGATCCGACCGGCCGGCCCGAGGTCTATCTGCGTGGTAACAGCCACGACCGCGTTGTGGACGTCGTGGTGGCTGGTGAAGGCGAGCAAACATTCCTGGACCTGCTCGCCCGGCTGCAAGATGCGGGCTGGCGCACGGATACGCGGCTGGACGACCTGTCCGGCCTGGCGCTGCCCGACGGGAACGGCGGTATCCGCCGGACCGGTGAGGTCCGCCACACGACCGACCTTGACAATCTGCCGTTCCCGGCTCGCGACCTGGTGGACATCGATCGCTATCAGGCGGCCTGGCGCGCGGCGCACGGCTTCTCCTCGCTGTCTGTGATCGCCGGCCGCGGCTGTCCCTACGGCTGCACCTGGTGTCAGAAGAGCGTTTTCGGCCGCTCCTACCGCATGCGCAGCGCTGAGAACGTCGCCGAGGAGATGCGCCAGATCAAAGAGCGCTACAACCCCGACCAGATTCGCGTCGTCGATGATGTCCTCGGCGTTGACCGGCGCTGGCTGCGCAGGTGGCACGACGCGCTCCTCGCTCTGGACGCAGTTATCCCGTTTGAGGCACTTTCGCGAGTCGACCTGGTAGACGAAGAGTTAATCCTCCTGCTGAAGGAGGCCGGCTGCTGTCGCCTCGCGTTCGGCGCCGAGTCCGGTTCGCAGCGCGTGCTGGATGCCATGCACAAGGGCACCAAAGTCGAGCAGGTTTACCACACTGCCGAGTTGTGCCGTAAGCATGGCATCGAAACCTACTTTTACATCATGCTGGGCTACCCGGGCGAGGAGTGGGCGGACATCGAGGCGACGGTCAAGCTGTTGCGCGATACCCGCCCGTCCGAGTTCAGCTCAACGGTGGCTTACCCGTTGCCCGGCACCGAGTTCTACGAACAGGTCAAGGACCGCCTGGTGCGAGCTGCCGACTGGGAGCATTCGGCCGAAAACCGGCTGCTGTTCAAACGGCCCTACTCCACCCGATTTTACCGTTGGACGCAGCGGTTGCTGCGCAAGGAATGGCAGGCCGCGCGGTTGGCCCACGGCGAATGGCACGCGGGCCCGGCCCAACGCGCCCGCTTGGAGGCGAGCCGTCTGGCAGCCCGCGCGACCGTCGAGGCCCTGCGCCGGATGCCCGGTGACGCTGAGGTGCTGCCCGAAGCCCCGCCCAACCTGGTCGGCGGTGCATGACGTGGGCGACCCATGACAGACGACTACTACGCACGGGTCGCAGCCGCCTTCGACCGTGCCGCGCAAAGCTATCAGGGTGAGTATGCCGCCAACCCGGTCATGGCATGGCTGGAGGACGACACCTTCGAGCAGCTCAGCCTGCTCTTTCCTCCGGGCAGCCGTTTGCTGGAGATCGGCTGCGGCACGGGTGAAATGGCGTTGCGGTTGGCCGGCGCCGGCCGGGAAGTGGTTGCGACCGATATCTCGCCGGCCATGATCGCGCAGGCCCGGGCAGCCGCAACGGGACACCCGGCGCGATCTCGCGTGACCTGGTTGGTCGCGCCTGCGGCCGCGCTTGGCGCCCTTGAGGCTCTCTCCTTCCCGTCCCTCAAGGCCGGCTTCGACGGCGCGTACAGCAACTTCGGTCCGCTCAACTGCGAGCCGGAACTGGCGGGTTTTGCCCGCGCGCTGGCAGCGTTGTTGCCGTCCGGGGCGGCGTTCCTGTGCTCCGTCATGAACCGCTGGTGTGCATGGGAGATTGCCTGGA
>JBFZDU010000015.1:0-5333 GCA_041307205.1 Gammaproteobacteria bacterium
AGGGTGGTGGTAGTCGAATCGCTACCGGAAATCTGCGCCTGCAGCGACACGGCACTGAAGGCGGCGTTCGCAACCGACGACGCCACTGTCGCGCCCGTGCGAAGCGAGTCCTTGTACATATCGAGCAGCAAGCGCGAGCGCTCGATGTTGGCCTCGGCTTCCTTGAGCCGCAACTCAGCCGCAGTCGTGGACACCCGAAGCTCCGCTTCGAGGTTCGCCCGGTCGGCGTCAGTACGTGCGGTCGTACCCTGCAACTCCGCAGCGTAGGCCTGCACCTCGGCCTCGAAGGCAGTGTTCTGCGTAGTGATGCGAGAGACTTCGGCTTGGAGCAGAGAATTGAACGCCTGCAGCTTCGCCTTGTACTCCTCCAGCCGCGAGGCGTTGATATCAGCCCGGCTGCGGGTCTTCGCCACCTCGGCATCCACCAAGGCGCGGTAGCCAGTGACCTCGGCGCTGTACGCATTGGCAGAGGATTCAAACAGCCGGATCTTGGCGATCTCGCCGTTGATCTCCTGCGAGTAGCCTTCGAGTTCAACCGAGCGAGCCTGTACCTGGGCGCTGTAGGCCTCGACCGTCGCCCGGAACGCATCCAGTGCCAGTTTCTGCACCTCGGCTTTGACCGCAGCGGCCTCCACCTCGGTCTTGTACACCTGGACGATGTTCTCAATCGCGCCAATGGCGACCTTGTACGCTTCCAGGTCCTGCAGGTTCATCTCGCCGATCAGCTTCTGGCCTTCGAGCTGCGCCCGGAACAGCTCGATCTTCGTCAGCTCTGCCTGCACCTGGGTCTGGAAGACCTGGGCATATACACCGTAGGCCTGCACCCGTGCGTTATAGGCCTGCACCTTCGCGAGGAACAGCTGCAGCCCCGCCTCCATCACAGCCCGCTGCAGCTCGTATGCCCGCTGCGCTACGGAGTTAGCGTAGTTCAGCAGCTGCGACTCAAGCTGCAGCGCCGTGCTGATGACGAACTTCAGGTGTTCATAAGCCCGTTGCGTCTGCTCGATCACCTTCTCGCGGTTGAACGTGACGATCTTGTCCGCCACCTCCCGGCGGATGTCGGCCAGCCGCTGCATCATTACACCCGGCGGTGCCTCGAAGCCGCGCCCGGCGAAGTCCTCCAGGACCTGGGCCTCGATCTTCCGGTACTCCATCTCCTCCCGGCGCCGGCCGTTGTCCCAAATCTGATCAACCACCCATTCCTGCAGCCCGCCCCGGTTGTTCGCCAGATCGTCGCGCAGGAACTGCGTGACCTCGCTGAGCAGGGCGCTGTCGTACAGCTCCTCCGTGAACCTGATCTCGGAGGACGGCGGCACCAGCAGCAGGTCCTCGGGCGGCAGTGCAGTGAACTGTGGCAGGTTCACCGCGGGCGCCGTGGGCAGGTTCAAGCCACGCAGCGTGGGTGCGGTAGGGATATCGTAGGCCGGCGCGTCCGGGATCGTGGGCAGGGTAAACGTCGGCGCGTCGCCGGGCCGGGCAATGACCGCTGCGGTCGGTTTCTCGGGCAGCGTGATCGTGGGGAAGTCCGCGACGAACTGCGGCGCCGCAGGCACGCTCAGGTCGTACAACTCCGACAACGAGGGCGACGGCGGGATTGCCGGCAACGTCATCGTCAGGGTCGGCGCGGTCGGCGACTCCGGGACCGTCGGTAGATCCAGCTGCCGGTTGGGAAGTTGCGGCGTCAGGTTGAGCGTCGGGATCGTCAGCGACGCCGGCTGGAGCGTAGCCAGCAGCGCGTCGAGGTACGTGATGGTGTACCCGTACGCGTCGTCCGCGTAGCTGATGGTGGCGTTCCAGCCGTTCGATACGAGGTTACACGGGGGAGTAGCAGCGCACGTCCCTGAGATAGGTACAGACCAAGGCATGTCAAACTCTCCGTGTCAGTAAAACTGGCAGCAACTCCATGCTGTCCAGTTCGAAATCCGCCCCGCTACGGTTTACAAGCTCGAATTGCCAAAAGCGGGAACTTACCCCGCGCCCCAACTTAAACCGCTGCGTGTTGAGCGAAGAGTTTACAGCCTGGGCCTCATACCAACGCTCTTTCCCGTCGTCGGCGAACGTCTTGAGCACGAGTTTAGCATCACTCGTCACCCCTATATAAGCGTTCTCTACCCGGCTCTTCTGCCCAGAACCAAAGTCAAATCGACCAGTTCTGACCGCGGCTTGAATCACTGCCCCGTTGTCGGTACCACCGCTAAGCTTGAACAGGCCCTGCTTGGATGCGCCGTAGTAGAAAGTCCCGATCTGCGCGATGGAGTTGAGATCCCAGCCGGTGTACTCGGTCACGCCCAGGTTCGCAGTGTTCAGCACCCAGCCAGTGTAGAACGCCTGGTCGTCGGCATCCCAGACCGAAAAGCCCACCAGGTCGTTCAGCAGCTCCTGCAACACGGCAGCGGATGCAGTGGCCGTATCAAACGACACCGTGTCGCGTGCCGAAGCAGTCAAGAAGAACAGGCCACTTGGCGCGTCGCCGATTACTACCTGGTCCGCCAATGCGTTCAACGCAAGTACAGAGGGGATCAGTTGCGCTGCAAACTGGACCCCGTCGGTGATCGTACTCGGCCAGCGGATAGCATCCGTTGCGAGTAGGGCCGAAGCGACCGCAACACTCATTATGCTTCTGACCGACACCTGCTCTACGCTGCGGAACGCATCCCGCAGCACGGTGCGCAACGAGGTAGACAGCGTCTCCCCGAACTGTACGTTACTACCCAATACCAGCGGCGCGATGAACCGTAGCGCTACCCGCAAGCGCACCACATCCGCGATGAGTGCGCTGACTGCACTCTGACTCGTCGCGGCCGACCCCAGGGAGAGCGCGGAACTCAGCAGCATCTCAATTGGTATCGGAGCGTTAGCCGACGAGATAAAGGCCAGCACATCGGCAAGGGCGGCGTGCGCGGTAATACTCTGCACTGCGGCGCCGGCCAAGAGCACCAACTCTTGAACCAACTCGGGGACAGCCGAGCCATCGATTGCTGCGCCGATGAGTGCAATCGCATCCGCGATGGATATTGTCGCATCCAGCGTCGAGAGAACCTGGGCACCCAGTACGAGTGTCTCAGAAACCAGCAGGAAGTTGTCATAAGCCAGATCGCTCCAGCTCAAGGCCTCGGCCAGTAGGTTTGAGCAAACGGCAGAGCTACCAGGGGTGCTGATAAAGCTGAGCGTAGCGGATAGCAACTCCGGGTATATACCGAGACTCGAGGGTATGGTTACAGCCAGGTAGTGCAGCTCGGCAATGTCCTGGGCCGACAGCACGGTGTCGAATAGAGCCACCTCCTGGATGGTCCCGTCGAAGAACCCGGCCAGGGTGCCGTTGTGGCCGGCTGCGCCGATGGTGTTCGATTCGCTGGTGGTGGAATAGATCGCGGTGACCGTGCCGGTGAGCGTGGCAGTGGCCGCAACCTGCGCCCCGTTGACAAACAGTCTGCTGGTGGGCACCCCGCCGACGAACTCAAAAGTCACGGCGATGGACATGGCGGCCGTCAGGGTTGCATCGGCGAGCGCAGCATCGGTTATCAGCAGCCAGTTATTAGTGTTCGTCCCGTCATGGCTGACCTGCACGAACAGCTTGTTTGCTGAAGACACCCCAACGCGCCAAGAGCGGCGATTGGTTGTTGTCTCCCACTTCGCGGCGATGATTCTGTCGGAACCCGTTGTCGCCACTGCCCGCTGCGCCCGGCAGACGATGCTGAATTTCTGGCTGGTGGCCCATAAGTCCCCCGTATTGACTCGGAGGTACTGCGTGGAGCCGTTGAGGGTGACGCCCTTCGCGGCCGTTTCGCCCGGTAGCAGGCCGGTGGTGTTCAGCGTGGGATCGCCGATGAAAATGGGGGTCGGTGCCCCGCCCAGGGGCATCGCCAGCCGCCGCCGGGTGGTGCCGCCGCTGGCGAAGGCGAAATTATCCCAATCGCACCGGAACACCGCATCGCCCGTGCCGCCGGTGTTTACCTGTGTCCGCGCGAGATCTATCCACACAGGGCTCGCAGTCCAGGTGCCGGTCTGACGCTGGGTCCAGGCCCCGGCCCCGTCCTTGGTATAGGTAGTGAGCGTGCTGCCACTCCTGACTAGGCGCAGGCCACCGAAATTGTTCGTCCGGCTGTACTCGGCACTAGATCCGAGCACGGAAGTGAACTTTGCCAGCCCTGCGGCCGTTACCGATGCGGCGACGTAGGCCTCCGCCGCGCTGCCATCATCGACGCCGATATTGAGCTGCGCGTTGCAGTCCGCCCCGCCGCTGACACGACTCAGATCGGAAAAGTCGATGGAGACATCAAAGTCGCCGACGATATATTCCGCAGACCGCGCCAGCCAATAACCGAAACTGCCGGCCACGTTGTCGACGTAGACGCGCAGCTTGCCCGACAGGCGGTGCGCGTAGGCGTAGCCAGCGACCCCGATATTCCACGTAGCGCTCGACAGCGGGGTGTAGTCGTCCCCAGCGAAGGCCTCCGCGATGCTATCACGCTTCACGTCGCCCAAACGCCAGTAATACGCCGGCAGGCGGCGCATGACTTGGGCGGCGTAGGGGGTGGGGCCGTAGGCGGCGATCACTGCCAGGGCATCGAGCTGCGCCTTACTCAAGGCGGCCGGGATGATCGCTACCTCGTCAATGGTGCCGTCCCACAATCGCGTATCGACCGCATCATGGTTGCCGATGACGAGCTTGATGCCGCTATCGTCCGCCAGCGTCCAGCCGGTGAGCGGGTCCGGGCGGCCCGTGTCGGGGTGGTTCAGCGGGGCCTGTACCATGCGGTTTTCCTGGACAAGACCGACATAGACCGACGCCTCATTGGCGAGGTTTGTCCCGTCCCACACTATCGCCACCAGGGCGCGGGTGTTGACTGGAATGCTGCCCGGCGGGGAGCGCCAAGAGATCGAGCCAGGGGTGGCGCCGTTGACTATCCGCTGGAAAAACGAAGCGCGCGAATCCGCCCCGCCCAGGTAGCCCAGCGCCCACCCCGAGTCGGCGTTGTTGTCCTTGGCGATGATCCGGGCGCTCGACGCGCCAGCGCCCACGGTGGCGGTGGGCTTTATCAGGGCGAGGATTGTGCGCGGCCCGCCGCCGAACAGGTTGTTTATCGCGGCGGCGGCGGGGACGTCGACTTGCTGCGCATTGGCGCGGGTGAAGACCGCTGCCGTGTCGGCATCATCTGTCAGCAACCCGGTGGCACCCAGCGCGGGGGCGTTGATGTAGGTGCCATTATGCAACCCGATGAGGTCCACAGCGGTGGTGCCACTCGCCTCGCCCAGGCGCCAATAAGCGGCGGGTGCTTCCGCCAGTTCGGCTTGCGCAAAGCCGCCCGTTATGCCGTATTTCCCCGCGACGT
>JBFZDU010000016.1:0-7278 GCA_041307205.1 Gammaproteobacteria bacterium
AGCCCATGCTCGCGGGCGATGGCCTCGACGCGTTGTTTCTGGCCCGCAGGCACCCCGGCGACGATCAGTTTCTGGTTCGGGGTGATCCGAAAGTCGCCGTCATGGCTGCGGGCGATGCTGCGCAGGCCGCTCATCAGGGCCGCGCCGGGCAGATCCTGGATGCGGCCACTCTCGATGTACAGGGTCAGATGCCAGCGTCCGTCGTGGCCTTGCACCCAGCCGTAGCGGTCGCCGCGCTCGGTGAACAGCACCGGTCGGGGCGGCGCGAAGCCGACGCCGGCGCGCCGCTCCACCTCGGCGCGGAACGCATCCAGGCCCATGGCCTCAATGGTGTACTTGAGGCGCGCGTGGCGGCGTTCCAGGCGATCGCCGAAGTCACGCTGGGTGGCCACCACGGCCGCGGCCACGGCCAACACCTGGTCGGGTGTGACGAAGCCCAGATCGTCGGCCAGCCGTGGGAAAGTGCTGGGGTCGCCGTGCGTGGTGCCCATGCCGCCGCCGGCCAGCACGTTGAAGCCTACCAGCCGCGTGCCCGCGGCGATGGCGACGAAGCCGAGGTCGTTGGCATAGACGTCGACGTCGTTGCGCGGCGGTACCGCCACCGCGGTCTTGAACTTGCGCGGCAGGTAGGTGGCGCCGTAGAGTGGCTCCGACTCCCCCTCCCCGCTCAGCTTGGCGCCGTCCAGCCACAGCTCGTGGTAGGCCCGGGTGCGCGGCAACAGGTGCTCGCTGATGCGCCTGGCCCAGGCGTGCGTCTCGGCGTGCAGTTCGCCCTGCACCGGATTTGGATTGCACAGCACGTTGCGGTTGACGTCGCCGCAGCCGCCGATCGAGTCGATCAGCGCCTGGTTGATGCCGGCGATCACGCCCTTGAGGTGGCGCTTGAGAATGCCGTGATACTGAAAGGTCTGGCGGCTGGTCAGGCGCAGTGTGCCATTGGCCAGGGTGCGACCGATCTCATCGATTGCCAGCCACTGCTGCGGGGTGCAGACACCGCCGGGCAGCCGCGCCCGCAGCATGAAACTGTAGTAGGGCTCCAGGCGGCGGTCCTCGCGCGCCCGGCGCTGGTCGCGGTCATCCTGCTGGTAGAAGCCGTGGAATTTGCTGATATGGGCGTCGGCCGGTGCCAGCGCCCCGGTGAAGTCGTCCGCCAGGCTTTCGGCCAGGGTGCCGCGCAGGTAGCGGCTGCGCGCCTTGATGAGTTCGACGTCGTTGACTGGTGCATCCATCAGTAGAGATCCCGGTGGTAACGACCTGCGCTGCGCAGGCCCTCGATGAATTCTTCGGCCGCTTCTGGATCCAGGCCGCCGCTGCGGGCGGCGACTTCGAGCAGGGCGGCGTGTACGGCCTGGCCCATGGCGATGGCCCCGCAGACGTAGAGGTGCGCACCCTCGGCAAGCCAGCGGTAGAGCTCGGCCGCTTCCTCGCGCAGGCGTTGCTGGACATAGACCTGGCCCGCCCCGTCGCGCGAGAAGGCCAGGCTGGTCCGGTGCAGCAAGCCCGCCTTGCGCCAGGCCTGCCAGTCGAGCTGGTAGAGAAAATCGCGATGGAAGTGCCGATTGCCGAACACCAGCCAGTTGCGGCCGGTGGCGCCGTCCGCCGCCCGCTGTTGCATGAACGCCCGGTAGGGCGCGATGCCGGTCCCGGCGCCAATCATGATCACCGGCGTGCTCTGGTCCTGCGGCAAGCGGAACTCGCGATTCTCGACCAGGTACAGCCCGGTGGTCGCATCCTCGGCCAGGCGCTCGGCCAGAAATCCCGAGGCACCGCCCAGGTGGGTGCGGCCATGGGCCTCGAAGCGCACCACCGACACCGCCAGGTGCACCTCGTCGGCAAACTCCGCCTGGCTGCAGGCGATGGAGTACAGCCGCGGTTGCAGGGCGTGCAGGGACGCGGCAAAGGCGGCCGGCTCGGGCACCGCTGGGAAGTCGGTCAGCAGGTCGAGCAGTTGGCGCCCGCCGGCATAGCCCCGCAGGCGGGTGCGGTCATCGACCACGGCATCGAGCCGCGGGTCATGGCACAGTTGCGCCCAGGCCTGAACCACCTGCGGATGCAACTGCGTCAGCTCCAGGCGTTCCAGCAGGGCCTGCCCCAGGGTCAAGCGCTCGCCGCCCAGGTTGACCACGACTGCCGCATCGAGGCCGGTGGCATCCAGGACCTGTTCCACCAGCAACGGATCGTTGCGGAAATTCACGCCCAGCACGTCGCCGGGTGCGTAGCGGAATTGCTGCGGCTCGACCGCGAAGGCCAGGTGCCGGACGTCGGCGATGGCAGCGTCGGTGGTCAGGCGGCGCTGCCCGATCAGGCTCGCCGGGTAGGGGTTGGCGCGGTCGTACCGCGGCTGCGGCGCCAGGTGCACCCCGGGCAGGGTCACCACCGCCGCGGTCCTGGTCGGGACCGGTGCGAGCGCCGCGACCGCGTCCAGGGCTTGGTGCGTCCAACGCTGCGCCGGACCGTCGAAGTCCAGATCGCAGCACTCGCGGGCCAGCACCCTTTGGGCGCCGAGCGCCGCCAGGCGCTGGTCGAAGTCCTGGGCGGCGCGGCAGAAATGCTCGTAGCTCGAATCGCCGAGCCCGAGCACGCCGAAGCGCAGGTCGTCCAGCCGGGGCGCACGCTTGCCGTGGAGGAAGGCGTGCAGTTCGCGCGCGCTCTCCGGCGGTTCGCCCTCGCCCTGGGTACTGATCACGATCAGCACCAGCCGCGCGCGCGCCAGCTCGCGGGGCTGGTAATCGGCCATCGAAATGACCTGGAGCGCCAGTCCGCGCGCCGCGGCCTGGCTGCCCAAGGCTGCAGCGACACGCTGCGCGTTGCCGGTCTGGCTGCCGTAGAGGACGGTGACGGCCGCGGCTGGTTGTGCGGAAGCCGCGACCGCGGGGGCGGCAAGCCCGGCCACCCCGGCCAGGTAACCGCTGACCCAGGCCAACTGGCCCGGGTTGAGTCCTGCCAGGGCCTGGGTCAGCACCTGCAGCTGTTGCGAGTTCAGCGGGCTGCCCAGGGGCTCGCGTCCGCTCAGTGCCGGGGCCGTCATCATTTCCTCCTGCGCTCTGGCGTGGGTCCCCGGCGAGTTAGCGGGGGACCGCGTTGGAGGAAAGTATGGCGGCGCTAATTAATAACAAAAAATGATTTCTTTTTTTTCATAATCACTATAAATGATAATTAGTCGAGCGGCCCGCCCCGGCCCTCGGGCTCCGCAGGCCAGCCGGTCGGTCACCCCAGTGACGGGCGCGCCGGCATCATTCGGCGTACCTGATGCCGAAATTCCGCTCGCCGCGCGGGTAGTACGGCGTCCGCCCCCGGGCGACCACCACCACCCCGCCGGGGCTGATCGCGAACCGGCTGCGATCCAGTTCGGGGTCGAACCCGATGCGCGCCCTCTGCTCGATGATGTTGTGGCGGTCGACAATGGCGCGGCGCAGCCGGGCGCCGCGGGCGACACGCACGTAGTCCATGATGATGCAATCGTCCACTTCGGCACCTGGCTCCACCACGGCCTCGCGGCGCACGATCGAATTGCGCACGCTGGCCTGTTCGACCACGGTGGCCGCACCCAACAGCGAGTTCTCGATGGCAGCGCCGCTGACACGCGCCACCGGACCCTGGTAATTGCTGGAGAAGATCGGCCAGTCCGGGTTGAACAGGTCGAAGTGCGGCGCGCTCCCCAGCGTGTCCTGGTGGGCCGCGTAGTAGGCGTCGATAGTCCCAACGTCGCGCCAGTAGGCGGGCTCCTCGTACGGGTTGATGCCGGGCACCTGGTTGCGCGAGAAGTCATAGGCAAACAGGCGGCTGCCGTGCAGCAGCCGCGGCAGCAGGTGGCGGCCGAAATCGGTCTCGCCGCGGCGGCGGGCCTCGCGCAATGCCTTCACCAGAAAGCCGGCGTTGAACAGATAATTACCCATCGAGGCGTAAGCGCGCCCGGGGTCGCCGGCCAGCGGGCGTGGGTGTGCCGGTTTTTCCTCGAAGCCACACAGCCGGTCGTCGGCATCGACTTCCACGATGCCATAGTCAGAGGCCTGTTCAATGGGGACCGGCAGGGCCGCGACCGTCGCATCCGCCTCGCGTTCGAGATGAAAATCGATCATCTGGGCGATGTCCATCCGGTAGATGTGGTCGGCCCCGAATACCAGGATCAAGTCCGGATGGTGATTCACGATGAGGTCGAGATTCTGGCTCACGGCATCGGCCGTCCCCTGAAACCAGCTGGCGCACTCCCGCATCTGCGGCGGCACCACGGTGACGAAACACGCGGGCATCAACGGCGAGATGGTCCAGGCCTTGCGGATATGTTCGATCAGCGACTGGGACCGGTACTGGACCAGCAGATAGATGGTGAAGATGCCCGAGTTCACCAGGTTGCTCAGGACGAAGTCCACGATGCGATAGCGCGCGCCGAAGGGCACCGCCGGTTTGGACCTGGTATCGGTCAGGGGCCGCAGGCGCACGCCTTGTCCACCCGCCATCACCAGCGCCACGATTCGCTGGGCGCGCCGACCGGGAAATCTGAGTCTGGGCATGGGCCTAAGCTCCCTTCGGGTGGAACCGCACTAGGGCGCTTGCCGGTTGCCGCCCGGCACAGGGACGGCGGCCGGCGTTCGAACGATTCAACTATGCGCCAGCCGCCAGTACAGCGCCAGGGACAAGCAAATCGGCGCAGGGCGCGACCACACCCCGCGATGCGGCGACCAACCCGGCCAATGCGGGACCAAGGTTTTCTGGTGGCCAGTGTCGCGCTTAAGGACCCAGCCCGACCCTTGAAGAACTACGTATTCCCCCGGATAGGCGGCGACCTTCGGCACCATTAAGTTCTGTTTCGACGATGCATGAGCCAGAGCGGTGGCCGCACCGTCCCGGCAACGCCGGGACCACGCAGTTTGATGATGCAACCGGCCGGGGCACTGCGCCGGCCGCATCGCCCGACACCCGGAGATGCGCATGCCTGCTGCAATCAGCGTCGATGCATTACTGGAGCGAAACGGCGTTGCCTACGAGACCTTGCGACGCGATCCCCGTCGGTCGCGAGCCGGCAACGAACCATGTGCCGTGCCCGGTGATCGTGTGGTCAAGGCCCGGTTACTGGTTGACGCAGGTCGGCATGCCGTCGCCGTCATACCGACCAACCGCCGCCTGGATCTTGCGGCGTTGAACCAGGAGTTCGGGCGCCGCTTCCGGCTCGGTAGCCCAGCCGACCGGGCGCGCCTGTTTCCGGGCCTGCCCGCGCACGCCATGCTGCCCGCGGCCATCGACCAGCAAGTGGAAATCTTCGTCGATCAGTCGTTGGTCGGTCTCCGTGAGATCGCCTTCGAAACACCGGACGCGCGCACGCTGCTGCGCATCGAAGGCGAGGCCTTTACCGACCTGTTCGACGGCGCCTGGTGCGGACGAATCAGCAACGCCCATTGAGCCGCCGCGACCGGGCGGCGGTCCCGCACCGGTTTGCGGTCACTTGAAATCAACCCGTGCGGAAACCTGCGGCCTTGTGGGAACCGTCGCAGAAGGGCTTGTTTCTGGAAGCACCGCAGCGACACAGTGCCAGGTTGTCGCCGCGCCAGGCGGGTCGCCCGCTGCCGGCAAAGAGCGTCACGTTGCCCGACAGCAACAGCGGCCCGTCCGGCAGTGGTGTGATGCGCAAGGCCCCTCCTTGCACCTGAGCGCCGGGGCCGCGCTCGCCGATCGCGCCCGGGTCGTCGAACCCGGACCGCAGATGGCTGTTGTCGCAGAATGGCTTATTGGTCGACTTGCCGCAGCGGCACAGCGCAGCGCGCAGTTGCACAGCCGGCATGTCGGTTGGCGCCGTCTCTATCGCCAGCGCGCCCCGCACGTACAAAGGCCCCTTGTGCACGACATGCACGGTGTTTTCAGAGGGCGGTTGCTCGACCCTGCCCGATTTGTCGGTGTAGCTCAGCGCCCCACTGGGACAACGTTCGCAGATTTCCGCGACCTCCGTCGCAGCCGCGCTGTCCGGTACGCACCAGGGTTGGCGGCCAGCGACAAACAGGTCACCCTGGGCCTGGCCGCACTCGCCGATGTGTATGCACAGCCGGCCATCCCAGTGGACGTCGATCTGGGTACCCGGGTAGTCGAACACTTGCTGATCAGTCATGGCTTGCACTCCTTGGCTTGACGTTTGTCGGGACTGGCGTCGCGTGCCGTTCACGGAGACCAAGCGCGCCACCCTCGGGCAGCCGATACACCCTGTCAGTATTGTCGACGCCGGCGACATCGACCACAGCGAACTGACGCCGGCCCGCCTTCCCCGGCAGGCGGCATGAGTCAAACCGCGGTATGGGGCGAGGTCGAAACGGGCTTGCACGGACGGATCTGGCGTAAGCACCCGGCATCGCTGGCCTTGGTGTCCGCCGCTCACCCGGCCAACCGCGGCCAGATCGCTGGCCTGCTGGTGGCGGACGTCCCGTTCCACGAACAGGCGTCGTTCGAAGCGACCCAGCGCGTCCGCGCCCCGACCTGCTATCCACGCGCGCAGGAACGACTGCCGGAGTGGCGGCGGCTCACGGCGTTGGCACGACCGGCACCCCCGTGCGGTGCGGGTCGTGCCCCGAGGCGCAACTCACAGTGACTTCAGGTACTCAACCAGGTCCGCCTGCTCGCCAACCTCTAGCCCCAGGGCGAACACCCTGTCGTAGTGATCGACGACCTCGGCCAGCGAGGCGAACCGACCGTCGTGGTAGAAACCTCCCTTGGCGTGGGTCCACAGGCCGGCAAGCGGCGTGGTGCGGTACCCGCCGTCGGGGCTGCGTTCGGACTGAAACGCGTCGATGCCGATCTCATCCGGCGTATGCAGGTTCCAGCCCGGTTCGGTGTACAGCGGCGGCACGTGGCAGCGGGCGCACTGTCCGCGTGTGTTGAACACCGCCTCACCCCGCGCGGCAGCGGCGGCGTCGAAGCTGCCAGCCGGCGGTCGCGGGGCTGGCAGGGCCAGCTGGTAGAACTGCAAAGCCGGCAGCTTCTCGGTCACCAGGTCCTGGTCCGCCCGTACATCGGCAAGCCCGGCGGCGGCGGCCACCGGGAACCGCACCGGGTCGTTAAGCCGTGGATCATACAGGGTGCCCTGGCCATGCATTTCGAGCACCGCAACGAAGGCGTTCCAATGCGAGACCGACCCCCAACCGGTCGAGGTATGCAGATTGACCCCAGCCAGACCGAAGGCCGGCGGAATCAGCGTGGCCGCGGTCGCCCCGTCCGGTCGGAACGCCTTGCCATCGAGCGCGAGGGCCGCGTCGAAGCGTCCCGGCCCCCAGGAACGGAACACCGTCCGGACGCTGT
>JBFZDU010000017.1:0-6602 GCA_041307205.1 Gammaproteobacteria bacterium
ACTTATCTGGTGGTGTGGCAGCAGGGCCGTTTTTATCATCAAAGCCAGAGCGCGGACATCCTTGCCGTCCGCATCGATTCCCGTGGTCGCGTGCTGGATCGCCAGCCCATCGTCGTCTGCAACGTCGAGGCCAGCCAGGAGCAGCCGCAGGTCGCATTTTCGGGGGGGGCGTTTCTCGTGGTCTGGCACGAGCTCAGGAACGGCCGCGACTGGGACGTCTACGCCGCTCGTGTGAGTCCGGACGGCAAAGTGCGGGAACCCGACGGTTTTCTCGTCGCCGGGGGGGCACGGAACCAGGCGAGCCCGGTCCTGGCACCCGCGGACGACGGTTTCCTTGTGGTGTGGCAGCACTATGACCGGCATTATCAGTTGCAGGCAGCGACGGTCCCAGCCGCTGGCCGCGCTCAGCCGGGCCAACTGCTGCAATTCCGCGGCAAGGCCCTGTGGGGAGGCGGACTCGCGCTTGCCCGGGTAGGCGACGGCTGGCTCCTGTCATGGAACGACGAAAAGGACTGGTCGCTGTCTGGGGGGGCGGCCACCATGATTACCCGGCATTTCGCCCGCATGGCTGTTCGCAACGGCAAGCCGGCTGTGCTGGACGTACAGCGCTCGCCCGCCGTCCATTTGGGGCGCAGCGGTGGACGGTTCGCCAGCGATGGCGCGTCCACCGCCCTCTATGCAGGCTGGGCCATAGCCGGGCGAGGAAACCGGACCGCTGCGGCGGCATTGTTTGATGCCAGGCGGGCGGGCCCGCTGAAGAACCCCAACCCGGAGCAGACCAGAGGATGGTCCGGCTGGAATACGGAGCGCATGATCACGCTTTACAACCTTGATGTCCCGGTGGATGGGCCGGTCGCGGCCGCCTTTGGTCAGGGCATGTACCTGGCAGTGGCCCGCGAGGCGTATTCCGGCAAGCCAAACGACCGCAACCGGCTGTTGGGAGCGCGCCTGACGGCAGCCGGGGTGCGCATCGACAAGCCCTCGGCCTGGACCGTTCTTCATGATTCCCCACACCGAATTGCCAATCCAGCGTTGGCGGGCGGGAACAGGCATTTCCTGCTTGCCTTCGAGCAGGAGGACGGAGCCGGCCGGCGGCAGATATGGGCCAAAAACTTGAAAGCCGAATGATGGACCTGCGCACCCTGTTGTTAATCCTGATCCTGTTTTTCGTGGCTCCATCCACGGCCGCACTGGACAGCACCAGCAGCGCCTACGGCTGGCGCGACGGAATTTTCAGCGTACCGCTGCAGATCCGTGACAATTCAGGCATGGCACGACGCGACTGGCCCGTCACCACAGGCGTGCCGCTCCCCGTTGGCGTGGTGCAGGACGTTGGGCAATTGCGCCTGACCGATACTGCGGGCCGCGAGATCCCGGCCCAATTCACCGTCCTCAGCCGCTACGGGGCGCGGGACAATTCGCTGCGCTGGGTTCTGCTGGACTTCCAGGTGGACGTGCTGGCCAATGGCGAGGTGACGTTGCAGTTGCGCAATGACCGCCCCGCCAAGGCGGTTTCTGCGCCAATCCGCATCACCGAAAACCGGGAGACCATCACCGTGGACACCGGCGGGGTGGTCGCCAAGATTTCCAGGCGCGACGGCAGCCTGCTGGAGTCGGTCAGCGTCGGCGGCAAGCAGATATTGAAGGCCGGAAACAGCGACGGCCCGGCATTGCGCGCTGGGGAAATTCGCCAAATGGAGCGCTTCCGTGGCCCGTCCTGGAACACCCATGGCTGGGAGAAGTCACGCAACCTGGAAAAAATCAACATTGCAGAAGCCATCTATCGGGGTGGGGCGCCGTGGGAAGTGTCGGTGGAGATGGCCGCACCGCTGCGCAGCGTGATCGTGATACGCGGGCGCCATCTGCCGTCCGAAGGGGGGCGCGGCACCCTCAAGGACGGGCTGTACGACTATGCGGTGCGCCTTCATTTCTATCGCGGTCAGAGCTACGTCAAGGTCGAGTACGCTGTGGAAAATGCCGGTCGCGCCCAGCCGCAGTGGATCCATTTGTTCCGCGAGGCCAGCCTGAACCACACCCTGACTCTGGGTCCCCGGGCCGTCGTCACGGGCGGCGGGCTGATGGCGCAGCAGGGGCGCCCGGCCCTTGCATCGTTTCCCGTCACGGCGCAGCAGGAGGGCTGGCTGGTCCAGGGCGCCGGCCGCAGCGAGACCAAATATGGCCGTCCGGTGGTTCATGAAGGGGGCTACCAGGTCGGGCCGGGGGCCGAAGGAGAGATCGACCCCCCCCGGGCTGCGGGCAAGCGGGGCCGTTTCCTCGACGTATCCGACGGCGAAAAGGGCGTCGCAGTCGCCATGCGCTACATGTGGGAACAGGCGCCGCGCGCGATCAGCCTGTCGCCCAAGCGTCTCCGGGTCATGGTGCAGGCTGACAGTCCCGGGCATCGCGCCGATACGGTTCGACCGGCGTACGATCTCGATCTCGGGGAGCGGAGCCTTCACGACGTCCTTTACTACTTTCATGCGGGCGATGCGCGCGAGGCTCGGGTAGCGGACGTGGCCGAGGCCTTCGAGTACCCACTGTTCGCACGTGCGCCTCCTGCCTGGTATTCCGATGTCGGCAACTGGTACTTCGAAATTGCCCAGGGGCCGGGCAAGCCCGCACGTGGTGTCGACTCCGACCTGCACTGGATACCAGAGAGCATCGGCGTCGGCAGACACGGGGAGAGCCGCAGCTACAATTCCGGCGGCCACCACGACAGCCAGAGTTCCGAGTGGCTGAGCTTCCTGCGGACCGGCCTGCTCGCGGACCTGGAGCGCAACCACGCGATCAGCCGCTGGAGCATCGCCCACAATCCTGGCTGGGTATACCGTGACAACGTCGTCCGCTTCGGTAACGGGGCAGAGCGCTACCGTGCCGTCGACCTTGCGCTGGACGAGTGGAACCAGTTAACGGCCTTCGGCCCCAAGGATTTTTATTTGTGGCGCAGCGACCAGACCTACGCCGAGAAAACGCCCAAGGGCGAGGTGCTGAGATACAAGGGCGGACGCAGCTACCTGAACGGCTACAAGGTGCTGCCGGACATGGAGCACTATGCCCTGTTCCGCCTGTTCGAGTACTACTACCTGACCGGCGACATGCGGGCGCTGGACGCCATCCACGGCTTTGTCAACTGGGACATCAATTTCCAGCACCGCCACCTGTTCCGGGGAAAGATGCAGCCGCTGACAGTAACCGACCTGTTCGAGCGCGACCAGGATGCGTTGAGGCGTGGCCACTACAGCCGGGTCTATGCCTGGATGCTGTTCACCAACCTCACCGGCTACCACGCCACCGGCAGTCCGGTGTACGACGAATTTGCCCGCTGGCAGATCCGCCGGGCGCTCGCTCTGCTGCGCCATCGCCACGGCCAGTTGACCAGCTGGAACGTAACCGCGGCCAGCGTTGCCAGCCGCATTTTCGGGGGCGAGGCGTCGGTGCAGGAGTCCGAATCGCAGAGCTGGATGGAGTCGATGGGCACCATCGCACTGCACGAGGCGTACAAGACCTATGACGACGAGCGCATCCTAGACGGGCTGTGGGGGCAGGCCGATTATTTCAGCCGACACGTCTTGTACTACCCGCGACTGGGTATGATCAACAACCGCACCGGCATGCCCAACAAGCCGCTGGGCTACGGCGAGGGCAGGGGCGCAACGGTGACCCCGCAGCGCCACGCCTGGATGATCCAGGCATGGCCCGTTCTCTACCACTACACGGGCTGGCCGGACGTGGCCGAGCGCTACCGGAATTTTGAGCGCGCACGCAAGGAAACCTGGACCCAGGACCGGTTTCTGCAAACGGTCTACTGGGAACAGCAGAACGTCGCCAAGCGCTCGTCACGACCGCCGGACCCCATCACCGATCTGCGCGTCGCCCGTGCCGACCGCTCCGGTATCGCCTTGACCTGGACCAGCCCGCGCGACGACGGCCCGACGGCCCGGGCCGAGCGCTATTTCGTGAAGTACAGCACCAAGCCCATCGTCGAGTTCGCCCCGACCGACGATCCCCTGCGCGAGGGGGACAAGGTGCGTATCGTGCAGAAGGCAGAGGAACGGGTCCTGTCACGATCCAAGGGCAAGCGCCTGAACACCAGCATCCGCCCCGGTGAGGCAGGCACCGAAGCGAAGGACGTGCAGCGCGCCCACCCGGACTGGGATCGTGTCGACGCCTTCTGGATGGCCGAGCATGTGGCGGGTGAGCCGGCGCCGGCGGCGGCTGGAACGACCGAAACCTTCACCCTCCGCGAACTGCGCCCGCACAACTGGTTCGGCGCCCCCCGGCAACCCGGGCTGGAAATCCTGCCGGCGGGCACGTACTACGTGGCTATCTGCTCCTGGGATGCAGACAGGAACCTGAGCCGCCTGTCCAATGTGGTCAAGGTCAGGCTGCCTTAATGTTCGTTCGCCTGGAGCCACTGCTCCAGCATCATCGTCACCCAGACCATCTCGCCGTAATAACTTGCATGCGGGCCACGGGACATGGCCAACATGTGATCCAGATACGCCGGCTGGATCCAGCAGCGCTTCTTGAAATCCGACAGGCTGTCGCCGACCACATCGCCAAGCAGCGCGTACTGGGTGCTCCACACCCCGAACGGCAGTCCAAAGCCGTGCTTGGTTTTGTTGATGATCTTTTCCGGGAGCAGGTCGTCGAGCGCTTCCTTGAAGAACCAGCGCAATCTCTGGCCCCGCACCTTGTAACCCACCGGCAGGTGATTGGCGAATTCCACCATGCGGTCGTCGAGCAAGGGGTAGTGCACTTCGATGCCTGCGGCTTCCGTCATTGTTCCAACCTTGCGCAGGTCGTTGTCGGCCAGGGTGAACTTCAGGTCTACGTGCATCATGCGGTTGATGTAATGGTCAGAGGCGGTGCGCTCGTAGACCCCGATCAACGCAGCGTCGGTTGACGAAGGATCGACAGCCTTGATGAAATCCGCAGCAAAAATCTGCTCCAGCGGGGTACGGTGGAGAAAGTTGTAGGTCTCCAGTCGCAGGGGGAGGCCGATGTTTGCCTGGCTGACGTAGCTTTTCAGTTTGGACAACGGGAAGCGGCTGGATAGCCCGGGCAGGTTGGCGACCGGCTCGATCAGCCCACGTCGCAACGGGGCGGGGATATGGGCATACGCCTCGAACAGGCGTTGCTTGGCATAGCGCGCATTGCCGCCGAAGATCTCGTCGCCGCCATCGCCGGCGAACATGTTCGCGAATCCCGCTTCGCGTGCCGCCTTTGCGCAAAACCAGGTCGGCACCGCCGAGTTGTTGGCGAACGGCTCGTCGTACTCGTACGCGATGATCGGGATCGCGGTGACGATGTCGGCAGGCTTCAGGTAGTACTCGTGGCTGTTGCACTTGTAGCGCTCGGCTGCGCAGCGTGCATATTCCATTTCGTCGAAGCCCTGGGCATCGAAGCCGATGGAGAAGGTGTCGACTGGTGTGCCGCGTGCGGCGGTGAGGGCGCCGACCACCGTCGAGCTGTCGGTGCCGCCTGAGAGAAACGCCGCCGTGCCTGGTGCGTCGACATCGCGCACGGACTGATCGAGGATGTGACGGAACTGGCTGCGGTGCGTTTCGTAGCTTGCGTCGACTGGGGTGTAGTCAGCGTGCCAGTAAAACCCGGTTGAGAGCTGGCCGTTCTTGAGGACGGCGTATTGCCCGGGCAGCAGTTTCTGCACGCCCTGATACAGGCTGCGCGGTGCCGGGATGGTATGGAAATAGAGATAGTCGTAGATCGCCTGCGGGTCGATGTTGCGACCCACGGCAGGATGCGCAGCCACGCTTTGCACGCTGCTGCCGAACACCAGATGGCCGTCACGGTTTGCATAGCAAAGGCGCTCGGCACCGACGCGGTCGAGCGCCAGAAAGGCATGCTTCTTGGCCGGTTCGAGAACGGCGAGGGCGAAATTGCCGTGCATCAGGGTCGGCAGTTTCTCGCCGAAGCTCAGCCAGCCTTTTGCCACTGCTGCGGCCGGACTCTGGTCGCGGGCGATGGCGGCCAGGTCTTGATCGATGAACCTCGGCCGCCCGTAAAGGGCTGCAGCCAGACCGTGCTCGACGTGGACCGAAGCTCTGCCGAAGCGCGAGGCGCCAGCCACCCCCAACTGTTGGGTGCTATGTTCGTGCAACGGGCTATCGGACGAAAGACGCGCAGCCTGTCCCATTTGCTTGATCAAATCCTGATGTGCGCCCTGGTCGCCCAGCCAGCCAAAAATGCCATCCATGTTTTAGTTTTGTCAGAGTGATACGGGATAATTGGAGGAAAACTGAACAGGTCCTTCGACAGGCTCAGGAGGAACGGCAAGTTGCGGATTCCGATTTCATTCCGGAAGTGAATAGCTGTAAAGCATCAAGTCCGTAATCACCATGCACCTCTGAAGAATTCCTTTGTACAACATTGCCTTGAAATCCATCAAGGCCTGGCATGAATCCTGTTAACAAGCCTAAGGTCGTCATCTTGTCAGAAAGCCAAGTCAGTTGAGTGAATTCCTGGTCAAAGTAAGCAAAACACTTGCCTGGCACGCAAGGCGTCTGCAGCACGGCTTGCGTAGTGCGCGCTGGTCGCTCACGCGCCAGCCCGCGCAACGACCGATCATCGTCGTTGGTTGC
>JBFZDU010000018.1:0-2562 GCA_041307205.1 Gammaproteobacteria bacterium
TCTGGACTTCGCTCGGGTGCTTGTAGACGGTCACGGTCTGGCCGACCAGGCGCTCGGGCACCGAGTAGCGGTTGGTTTCGAGCGAGACGTAGCCGTAGAGGTCGACCACGCGTTCGCTTACCGCGTAGACCGGCGGCAACACCGCTGGCAGTGGTTGCAGGTAGGCCTGCTCGATGGCATAGGCGGCATCCGGTGACATGCCGAGCGCGCGTTTGGGTTTGCAGTTGGCGACTTCATGACACCAGGTCAGCGCTTGGGCGTTGAGAGCGGTGCAGTCGGTGAAATTCCGCGCCGGCAGGAAGTTGGTTTCGATCCAGGCGAACGGGCGCTCGATCCGTCCTTTGCGATCGGCATGGCCGACGTGGTGGGCACGGAAGCTGAAGCCCAGCGCCTGGGCGAAGGCGGCCATTTCGGGCGCGATGAGGGCCTCGGGGCCGCTGCCGCCGGCGAGCACGACGCTGGTGTTGTCGATGATGCAGACCGGACAGCAGCCGGCCATGAACAGCACGGCATCGCGCAGGAACAGCTTGGCCTCGAAGCGGGTGAAGCACGGGTAGTACTGGACGAACAGCCGGCGCGAGTAGGCGAGGATCAGGCTGGCACACTGCAGCGTCACGAGCCGGTCGCCGAGGCGGACCCGGTGCGGCGAGGTGTCGTGTTGCATTTCTTCGCCCGGCCCGAAGGTGTACTCCCCCGCCCGGACCGGGGGTTGCCGCAGGTTGGCGCTGCGGACCCAGCGGGTGAGCGTGCTGTAGGGGAGCGGGCACTCCTGCTCGGCGACCAGCAACTGCTGCATGCGCACGACGTTGCCTTGGGCGCGGGTGAAGGCGGACTGCAGGGTGCTCGGCGTCATGCCGGGGGGCACCGCCGGTTCCTTGGCTGCCGGCTGCCGCAGGATGCGGCGGACGGTGTTACGCGACAGCTGCAGCGCGCGGCTGATGTCGCGCAGGCTCCGGCCCTGGGCCCGGAGGGTTTGCACGGCCTCGCGGAGCGGATGCGGGATCATGGTGGGAGAGTTCCTCCAGCAAGGTGGACAGGGTTTGCTGCAGTCGGGTGAACAGCGGCTGCAGGTCGGGCGGGAACGGGCGCAAGGTCGGCAAGCGGGAACCAAGCCGCCGGCCGAGCGCCAAGAGTTGCCGCGCCTCGCTGGCGGCCGGGTCCTCGGGCCCGGCGCGTAACTGGGCCGCGGCGCGCTCGTCGGCTTGGGCCGTCAGGGTGGTGAGGAACAGTCGCGGCGCCGCGACCATGGCGGCCCGGCCGGCCGGTGGGGTGCGCTGGTAATGGTCGAACCAGCAGCGCAACTCCCGGGTCGACAGCGGCGTCTTGGCCACCGCCGCCCGAAACTGCTCGGCGTCGGCGGTGTTGGCGCGCGCCAACGGGGCCAGCACGCGGATCGCAGCCCAAGGCGACAGTTCGCCCTGCACCACCGCGGTCAGCAGGGTATCGGGCAGGCCGCAGACCAGTTGCAGGCGGCGGCTGACCCAACTGCCGTCACGACCGCAGCGGCGGGCGACCTCGCGTTCGGACAGGCCTTGGCTGTGGACCAGTTCGCGCACCAGCAGCGCTTCCTCGATGGCCAGGAACGGCCGCTGGTGCAGACGGGCCAGCACCTGCAGCAGCGCCTGCGCCAGATCGCAGGTCCAGGCTTCGACCCCGGCCGTATCGCGGCCCAGCCGGCGCAGGGCCTGGACGCGACGATAGCCGTCGACCAGGACCAGGCGGTCGCCGACGGTCACCGCGTAACACGGCACCAATTGCCCGCTGCGCTCGATCGACGCGGCCAGTTGCGCGATCGCCTGCGGCGCCAGCAGCCGGGTCGCGGCAAAGCGCAGTTCCAGGCGGTGCAGATCGACTTCCTGAACCTGGGCTGGGAGGGCATCCATGCCCCCTACCGTAGCCGGCGCGACCCGCTTTGGCCATGAAGTCGTCTCTTTGCAAGATCCCCTGTCCGCGCTAAGTCGCTGTCACTACTCTGATTTCCACCGTCCACGCGTCACTCTTTGCAAGCCCGCCAGGCGTCACCGACTGGAGCCGATAAGTACCTGAAGGAAAGAGCAAAACTGGCGTTGACGCGTCCATCTTTGCAAGCTCGCCCCGGCGCCGGTCGCGGTCCCCCTGCAGGGTCCGATTGCGGGCGAGGACCTCTGGGTGTTGCTCCCGATAGGTCCGCCAGTACCCCGGATGCCGGGCGGCCCAGGCCCGCTGCGCCTGCGCCTGATTCTCCCGGTACGCCGCATCGGTTTGCCGCTTCTGTGCCTGCCAGCGCCGCCGCCGCGCGCGCTGGCACGCCGGGTCCGCGCAGTACGTCTGCCCTGGACACTGAGCACGGGGATGGAACCACTGCCCGCAGGCAGCGCATTTCCTGCTGACCATGACCGGCCTCCGACAACAAGCCAGTCACCAGCGTCGGCGATCACGCGATCGTCGCCAAATTCCTCCCGGCCCGCTCTTGCAGCGAGCCGGCAACTTCAGACCACCGGGTCAACTCCGTGAGCATTCCCCGGGTCATTTCCCATGAGCGCCAAGGCGTCTGGCCGATCTGGACGGTTCCCCTCGCATTTT
>JBFZDU010000019.1:0-3833 GCA_041307205.1 Gammaproteobacteria bacterium
TGACCCTGGGTCAACCGGCGCTGCTGCATACCCAGGTGCTGGAGCCCGGGCTGGGCGAGGTCGAGCTGCTGCGCCTGGTCGCGGCGCTGGAACGCCATTCCGAACACCCCATGGCCAAGGCGTTGGTGCGCGCCGCGTCGGACGAAGCGCTGCCCGCCAGCGGGGTGCGCAACTTGCCAGGACGCGGCCTGCAGGGAGAAGTCGCGGGGAGGGTCCTGCGCGTTGGCAGCGCGGCCTTTATCGGTCTGGACTCGATCCCCGAGCAGGTCCGCCCGCCGCTCGGGCAGGTTCAGCTCACACCGGTCTGGGTCGCGGCCGATGACCGGCTGCTCGGCGTCTGTTGGCTGGCCGACCAGCCGCGTTCGCGGGTACGCGAGACGGTCGGCGAACTGCAGTCGCTCGGGCTCGAGGTGGTGCTGCTGTCCGGCGATCAGCCGGCCGCGACCCAGGCCTTCGCCCAGGCCATGGGTATAACGATCGTGCGCGGCGGCATGTCCCCCGAGGACAAGCTGAGTTATGTGCGCGAGCGCCAGGCGCAGGGCGCCGCCGTGCTGATGGTCGGCGAAGGGATCAACGATGCCCCGGTGCTGGCCGGTGCTGACGTTTCGCTGGCGATGGGCAGTGGCACGCGCATCGCACAGACCCAGGCAGACCTGATTCTGATGACCGACCGGCTGGCGGCGCTGCCCCAGGCAGTGCGCCAGGCGCGCCGCACCCTGCGCATCGTGCGCGAGAACATCGTCTGGGCGATTGCGTACAACGTGCTGGCCCTGCCGATCGCCGCCACCGGCCTGTTGACTCCGTGGCTGGCCGCCCTGGGCATGTCCTTGAGTTCACTGCTGGTCGTCGGGAATGCGCTGCGCCTGGGCGTCGGTGGCGCAGACCCGGCCGCTGCCGCATCGCGTAGCGCCGCGCCGGTGCTTGGCGCCCGCAGCTAGCGACCTGTGTCGTCAGCGTTTGGGGGCCCACTCGGGGTCGCCGCGCTCCAGCATGCGCGGCGCACTGGGGATGATGCCCGGCGTTTCCGGGCGCGCTGTGCCGAGCTGACGGCGCGCATCCTGGCGGGCACGCCACAGATACCCGGCCACCGCCCCACCGGACGAACTCACCAGCAGCACACCCAGCGAAAGAAACTGGGTGAGCAGCAATGCGACGCCCAGGCCGACCATCCCGATGGCCGCGCCGCCAAGTTTGAGGTTGGCGCGAGTTTGCGCCCGCCCGGCCTCGCGCTTCCCTTGCCTGAGTGCCGCCTCGACCGCCTTGGCCCGTTCCCGGTCGCTGCGGCGCCGATGGCGCTCCCGTTCCCTGGATAGGTTCGCCTCGGCCCGCAGCAGGGCTTCTTTGCGGTCGCCACGGGCCAGCGTGGCGAACCACAGGGCGGCGAACAGCCCCGCTGCCAGGGCCAGCGCAGCGAAGGTCAGCCCGGTGTCGGTGGTGGCGGATTGCGACCAGGCGAACAACAGCAGCGCGGTCATGCCCTGCAGCAGGACGACGCCCACGAAGTACTTCAAGACGATCGGGATCCGCAATAGCTTCAAGGTCTTCACCCATGCCCTCGGCGGTTGCACTGTGGTGCGGCCTGCGACGCCCGCTACCCCAGGTCATGCGCCGTTTTTGCCAGCTGCAGACGGCAAGATAAGATGCGGGGAACAACCAGTCCAGGGACGCGCCGGCGACGGATAGCCGGGGTGCGAGCGGGCGCACAGGGTTCGGGATTGTTCGCCGCTTGGGGCTTGGCCTGGTGTCCGGCCGCAAGGGGAATCTGGGAGCGAGCGGTATTGGCAGAACAGTTGACGACGACGCCAGTGTCGAACCCGGTACTGGACGGCCTGGCGATGGGTGGCGTCTGGACGCTGCTGGCGGGCTGGGCCTGGCTCGCCGGGCGTCTCGACTGCGGTGCCGGCGCGGCTGTGATCGCGGCGGTCTGGGGCCTGATCCTGCTCGCGGCCAGCGAGCTTGCCCTGCTCAGGCGACACGTCTTCGTGTGGGCCTACCTGACGGGCGAGGGGTTCATCGCCCGCTGGCTGGGCCGACGGGCCCTGCTGTTGGCCTGGCAGGCTGTGAAGTCCTTGCCGCTCGCGCTCGCCCTGGTCGTCAGTCTGCCCCTGCTGCGTGGCCCGCAGTGGTTGGTCCTGCTGCTTGACGTCGCCTTCCTGTCCGCCCTGTTGTGGCTGTTGCAGCGCGCGCTGCGCGGCGAAGTCAGGCCGGCCTACCGGACGCCGCTGGCACACGCCTGGGCGCACCGGATCAACAGCGTGTCGGTATGGCTGGGCTTGTTGCTGACGCTGTTGTACGCAGCGCGCGAGGACTATGCCGCCTTGGGCCTGGTCGAGGTGGTGCGCTACAGCGCGGCACAGGTCGATCTCGGCTGCGATGCGCTGGCCGTGCTCGCGCGCCTTGGCGCCGTTGCCGAAGGGGCCTTGTGGTGGGCCGCGCAGCGGCTGTTTTCCGATTTGGGGGGAACGCCGCAGGCATTGGTCGCCTGGTCCGGATTCATCGCGGTGTTCGGCGCCTCCTTCGTCATCGCTTGGTCGTACAGCCGCGCCCTGACCGGCGTGCTGGCCCGCCCCTGGCGGTACATCCTGCCGGTGGGCACCGATCCTGACCGGACCCGGGCCGACCCGTGAGTACCGCAACCGCACCGCCGACCCGGGGCCAGCGGCGGGCGGCTCGACGCTGGTTTTGGGGGGGCTTTGTCGTCGTCATCCTGGTGGCGGCCTTGTACGTGGCTTTTGCCGCGATCCGCGGCGCGCAGCAGTGGGCAGCGGCCCAAGTCGGCAGCCAGCAGCAGCCCGCCTCGGTCTGGTCCGAAGTCGTCCGGATCACCTTGTCAGGCGGTGAGCAGGTGCATGTCGACGCCGCCACCCTGCGCGCGATCCACGCCGAAACCAACGCCTGGATCGACGCACGCGCGCGCGAAGTCGAAGATCGGCTGAGCGCCGATCTCGATCAGGCGCTGGAGCTGGTGCGTGCGCGCACGCTCGCGCAGGTGCCGGCCTTTGCTGACTGGTACTACTCGCTCAAGGGCGAATACGCACGCCTGCTGCGGGCCGCCGTCGGCGATCTGCCGCAATTCATGGTGACGCGCATGCAGGAGCACATCTTCACCCCGGCACAGACTGACCAGGCCATTGCGGTGCTCACCGAGGATATGAACGGGCGTTTGAGCGACGCGCTACGCACGACGGCAGGCGAAACCCGGCGGCTGGTGGTGCGCCTGGTGCGTGAGCATGCCGTGGTGCCGACCGCCGAGGCGCAGGTCCGGGTCGTGGGGGCTTGGACGCTCGACGAGGCACTCGCCGCGCGCATCGATCCTTTTCTCAGCCTGTCCCACGAGGACCTGGCGCGCCAGGGGGTCGCCGCCACGGTTGGCGCTGCCGCTGCGGCCGCGGCGCTGAAAAAGCTCGGTGCCGGCCTGGTCGGCAAACTCGGGGCCAAGGCCGCGGGCGGCGCCTTGGCCGGGGCGGGTGCCGGCGCGGCCACAGGTGCGGTACTGTGCGGGTCGACGGTGGTTGGCGCACCCTTGGCTCTGGGCTGTGCCGCGGTCGGCGGGGCGGTTGCCGGAATCGGGACCTGGCTGCTCGTCGACAAAGCCGTGCTGGAAGCGGAGGAATGGCTGCAGCGCGAGGCCTTCGAGGCCCAGCTGAGCGCGGATATCGACCAGGCTCTCGACGCCTTGCGCGCCGCGTTGCGGGACCACTATGCAACGGGCACGCGTGCCGCATTCGGACAGCTGGAACAGGCCTTCGAGGCGCTGTTTACAGCGACCGGCGCCACTCCGGAACGCGATTTCGTTCCGGCCAGGGCCGCCGCGCCATAGCTGCCGGGGGGCA
>JBFZDU010000020.1:0-4562 GCA_041307205.1 Gammaproteobacteria bacterium
CGACCTGGTGCCCAAGGTGCAACTGCCCGGACTTCGCGGCAGCCTGCAAACCGAATTGATCGCGGCCGCCCGTGGCTACGGCGTGGTGCCCTACCGGATTGCCCCGACCCCGGCCGCGCTGCTCGACGAACTGGCGGCCGGCCGGCCGGTGCGGGTGCTGCAGAACCTGGCGCTCGCAAGCCATCCCCGCTGGCACTACGCGGTGGTGATCGGCTACGACCCGAGGGGTCGGGTGTTCATCCTGCGCTCCGGCACCGACCTGCGTCGGGAGATGAAGGCAGGCCCCTTTCTGCGCAGCTGGGCGCTGGCCGAGCACTGGGGGCTGGTGATCCTGCGGTCGGGGGAACTGCCGGCAGCGGATGATGCGACCGGCTTGCTCAAGGCAGTGTCCGGGCTTGAGGCGATCGGGCAGCCGGCCCTGGCGCGGGGGTGGTACGCAGCGGCCACGCGGCGTTGGCCGCAGGTATCCAACACCTGGTTGGCCTTGGGCAATGCCAGTTTTGCCCTGGGCGACCTGGCCGGCGCAGAAACGGCCTATCGGCGGGTGCTGGCGCTGGCGCCTACCGATGTCGTGGCCCACAACAATCTGGCCGAGACCCTGGCGGGGCGGGGCTGTGTCCTGGCCGCCCGGGCGCTGCTGGTCGATGCGCTGGCGGTGCCGGGTATCCCCGAGCAGCTGCGCGCGGTGCTGCTTCGGACCCAGGCCGAGTTGGCTGCCCGCCGCCTGCCGGCAACCGTACCCAGGGACTGCCCGGCGCCGGCCCCGGCGCTGGGACGGCCACGATCCTGATACCATGCGAACGGCCGGCGCCGGTGCCCGCGGCGTGGCGCGAGCGGAGGAGGCAAGTCTTATGAGACCGATGCAAGTCGTATCGCTGATCCTGGCGTGGATTGGCCTGGCGGGCGCCGCCGGTGCGGCCGAACCGCCGACCTATGCCGATGTCGCGCCGATCCTGGCGGCCCGTTGCGTGCTGTGTCACGCCGGACCGGGCGCGCCGGCGCAGCTCGCCCTGGACAGCCTGGAGGGCGTGCGCCGGGGTGGCAGCAGCGGCCCGGTGGTCAAGCCCGGCGATGCGGCAGGCAGCGAGCTGATCCGTCGCATCACCGGCGCCAGTCAGCCGCGCATGCCCCTGACCGGGCCGCCGTTCCTGAGCGATGACGAGATCGGCTTGCTGGAACGCTGGGTGGCGGGCGGCCTGCAGGAGGGCACGGCGCCGGCAGCGGCGTCCCAGGCGCCTGCGAAGCCACCGCGCCCGGCGCCCGGCGAACCCGTGACCTATGCCCATGTCGCCCCCATCTTCGCGACCCGCTGCGTCAAGTGCCACACCGCCAATGGCCTGATGGGTCCGGCACCCGAGGGCCTGCAGTTGAACTCCTACGCGGCGACCTTGGCGTCAGGCGAGCGGGCACGCGTGGTTCCGGGGGTGCCGGCGGCCAGTGAACTGTTGCGGCGGGTGCGCGGTCAGGCGCGACCGGTCATGCCGTTCGACGGCCCGCCTTACCTGGATGCCGAGGAGATCGCCCTGATCGAGGCCTGGATCGCGCAAGGGGCACGCAGCGCCGACGGGCAGGCCGCGCCGTTGCCGGTCGGGGCGCGGGTGCGGCTGCATGGCCGGCTGGGCCCGGATTGGCGACTCGACGGACTGTCGCTGGTGGTGGATCGTGGCACGCGCATCGACAAGTCGCCAGGCGTGGGCGATTACGTGCAGGTGCGTGGCCGGGTGGGTAGTGATGGTTCGATCGTTGCCGAGCGCATTCGGCGGCGCTGATCGGGTGGCTGCGCGCAATGGACCTGCCGGCAAAGGTCAAATATGCAACGATTTTTCGGAGAAGCAATGAGCGAATCCCGGCTGTTCACGCCTTTTCATCTCGGCCATCACCGGCTGCGCAATCGCATCGGCGTTGCGCCCATGACCCGCATGTCCTCGCCCGCAGACGGTATCCCGCGCCAGGACGTGCTGGATTTCCTGGTGCGGCGCGCCCGGAACGGCTGCGCGATCGTCTACACCGAGGCCATAGTCACCGACTATGAGAGCGCCCAGGGGTATCCGCGCCAGGCGCGCCTGACCACCCAGCGCCAGATCGATGCCTGGCGGCGCGTGACCGATGACATCCGTGCGGCCGGGGCGATCTCGATCATGCAGATGTTCCATTGCGGCCGCATGGCCTGGCCCGAGGTCAACCCGGCCGGCCGGGCCATAGCGCCGAGCGCCCTGACACCGCGGCAGCACAACCCCTTGACCGGCGCGCCTTACCCGGTGCCCGATGCCATGAGTCATTTCGATATCGAGCACGTGATTCAGGGTTTTGTCGAAACCGCCAAAGGGGCCGTCGCGGCGGGCTTCGACGGCATCGAGATTCACGGGGCCCACGGCTACCTGATCAGCCAGTTCCTCTCCGCCTATAGCAACCGGCGGGACGACGGCTATGGCGGCAGCGTCGAGCGGCGTTACCGCTTCGCGCACGAAGTGATCGGCGCGGTGCGGGAAGTGGTCCCACCCGACCGGCTGCTGAGCTTCCGGATCTCGAACTGGGGCGTGGCCGACATGGAGGTCGCGCTGTTCGACACCCGCGACGACTGGCAGCAGGTCATCGGCCTGCTGGACTGCGAGCCGCTCGACGCCATCTCGGTATCGACCTACGACTACAGCCAGCCCGCCTACGAGTCGGGACATACCATGGCCGCCCTCAGTCGCGCGGTGACGGACAAGCCGCTGCTGATCTGCGGCAAGATCCACGACCGCGCCACGGCCGAGGACGCGCTGCAGCATGCCGACATCGTGCTCAGCGGCAAATCCTTGCTGCTGAATCCGGACTGGGTCGAGGACGTCGCCGCGGACACCCCGCTGGCGCCCTACAAGGCCGAGGATGCAAATGCGGCCTATACCGACCAGCCGCTGCCCTGAGCCGAGTTTGGGTCGGGCGGTCAACACGATTGCCCGGGGCATCCGGCGGGCGGGGTGCAGCTGGCCGGCAAGCTGATCTGCCAGGACGTCGCCAACGGGGCCTTACAGCGGGTCGACCCGCCCGGCGCCAACCTCAAGGGTGCCGCGTTTCGCGGCGCGAACCTCGAGCAGGCGGTGGTCGAAGATGCCGATCTATCTGGCGCCGACTTCCGCGATACGCGGTTGCGCGGGCCAACTTCCGCCGCGCCAATCTGCGCGGGGCACGCTGCGACGGCGCGGATCTGGATGGGGCCGGGTTCGATGCCGCCCGTGCTGTGCCGCGGTGCTGACTAACCGTTGGCGCGGCTGTCGCGGCTGCTGGATGCAGCGACGTCGGGATAGCGGGAGACCTCGAGTTCCTCCATCTGCAGCACGGCCCATCGACCCTCAACGTGAGTCTGGTGCCAGCCGTCGCGCAGGTAAGAGTCTAGGGCCGGGCTATTCAGCGGTACCTGAATTCGGTAGGGCATGACACTGATCTCCTACTGGCTCCTGTGCCATTTTCCACGCATAAACTGCGCCAGGGGTCTTGAGAAAAACCAGTTTTTCAATGCGATATGAAAAATAAAAATATTTTAAAACAATAGTTAATAGATTTTTATTAAATCTCATTCGAGATTGTGAGTGCGTCCGGCAAGCGGAAGTCGACCGACTGCGTGAGGCCGAACTGTAAAACTATGTGACAGTCAGCGGCACGCACCGGCCTTTGTCCGGATCTCCCCAGCGGTTTGGGCAGCGCCTCGCCGGCGCAATTATGTCGCCGGTAAGCAATTGATCTGGCGCAATTATATTGAAATGGCTGGGGCAACTACGGGGTTTCCCTCATTTTGACGCGCTTGCGCCGGCTGCTATTTTTCACGGCGACGGGAACGCCAGATTCCCGGGCGCCGCCGCCGCGGCGCCACCTGGGATTGGGAGGATTGTACGGATGACCAATATCGCGGCCCTGCGGGACCAGCAGCGGGAAATCTCTGCCATTGCAACGACCATACGCGGCATGCTCGAACCGGCGCTGTTGGGCGTCCCGGTGATCGCCAAGGTGGCACGCGAGCTGTTGTGCGAGTTGTGCGACCGGATGCAGTGTCATCTGGCCGAAGAGCACAAGGGGCTGTACCCGGCCCTGCTGACCCACCCGGATCACGAGATAAAGAATCTCGCCTGGGGTTTCATCAACAATGACAAGCCGCTGCGCAAAGAATTCTCGGATTACGCGAAACATTGGCTGAAGGACTGCGATTTCGACTTCTCCGGCGCCTTCATCAGCGAAACGCGCGCGATGCTTGAGGCCCTGGATCACCGGCTCGACCTCGAGAGGAACTCCATGCTTCCACGTCTGGAGCGGCGTGGAGTGTTTGCCCAGGCCTGAGAGGGCCTGACTACGCGTCCGTTGCCCGGCCCAATGGCCGGGTTTTTTTTGGTGCGCCCCCGGGCTGCGGTAACATCCGCGTTTTGCCGCAAAGTCCCGCCGTGTCCCCCGACCTTGCCCAGCTCCGCCAACGCCTCGACGGCTGCCTGATCGCCGACCGGTACCGTCTGGGCCGCCAGCTGCACGGCGTGGCGCGTTCAGGCGACGCGCAAGCCCTGATCGATCTCGCCCTGCAGATCGGAAGAGCGTCG
>JBFZDU010000021.1:0-2704 GCA_041307205.1 Gammaproteobacteria bacterium
CTGGCAGGACCACCCTGACGGTCGCTACCCTGACCCCGCTCAAGCGCTGGCTAATCCACCACGTGGTGGGCAGCGACCACGACTTCGCGCGCTTCCTCAGGCGCAAGACCAGATCCGACCCGGCCCGGGCGGAACGGCCGGCGCCACCCGGGCATTAGCCCGATCAACCCCGGGGCTCGGTAGCGCACAGCTGCGCGATCACCTCTTGCAGGTCGTCCTCCAGGACCGGCTTAACCAACAGCATGAAGGGCTCCGCGCCGCGGTAGCCGCCCTGCAGCTCGGCGGCGTTGTAAGCGCTGATGAATACCGAGCGGATGCCGGCCGAGGCCCACAGGATGTTGGCGGCTTCGACCCCGGTCATCGGGGTGCGCAGGCGCGTGTCCATCAGGACCAGGTCGGGATGGTGCTCGATCGCATAGCGCAAGGCGTCCTCCCCGGTGTCCACCGGACCGATCACCTCGTGGCCCATGCGGGCCACGGTCAGTTGCAGCGCCATGGCCGAGATGGCCTCGTCTTCAACGATCAGAATTTTCTTGGTCGCCATCCGGCTGGGTCCCAACTGCTTGGCTGTGCATGCGGTGCCGCGGTGCATTGTTGCACGTCAAAACCCAAACTCAAGGCCCAGCCGGAAGCTGCGCCCACGGCGCGGCGTGCCGCCCGGGATCTCGGTCTGGGTGAAGTCGCCGCCGTCTTGGTCGGTGAGATTGTAGATGCCGCCCAGCAGGGTCATGCCGGACAAGGCGTAGCGCAGGTTGAGGTTGGCGACCCAGGCCGATGGCAGCCACTCGGGCGTCCGGGTCCCGGTCTGCACCCGGTCCCGGTAGGTCAGCGCCAGGTTGGTGTTGAGCGGCCCGTGGCGGTGATTGATGATCAGCGCGGCGGTATTGCGCGGCATGGTCTGCGGGTCGGTCGCCAGCTGCAGCGAGTGGGCATAGGCGCCGCGCAGCGACAGCGCGCGGGTGATATCGCTGTGCAGTTCCAGCTCGACGCCGGAGAGGTCGATGGACGGGCCGTTGGCGGACGTCAGCCGTGGGTCGTCGCCGCCGACCGGCACCCGGATGATCGGCCGGCGCAAGTTGCTGTAGTAGCCGGTGAGGGTGAAATGCGTGCGGCCGAACTCCTGCAGCCAGGCGAGTTCCGTGGTGCGGATGCGTTCGGGCTCCAAGGTCGGGTTGCCGACGCTGGCCGGGCTGTTCACGGTATCGAGTTCCAATACCGTGGGCGCCCGGAAGGCCTCGCCGTACATCAGCTTCAGGGTAGTGTCCGCGCTCGCCGTGTAGACCAGGGCGGCGCGCGGCGTGACCGTCGAACCGAAGTCGGAATAATGATCCAGCCGGGCGCCCAGGGTGGCATCCAGGTCGTCATGCAGGCGGATCTTGTCCTGCACATAGGCGCCGAAGACCTCGCGCGACTCGCCGTCCGGACCGAATGCGCCGGTCTCGATCACGTCGCCGTAAAAGGCGATGGTGCCTGGCTGCCGCAGGATTACCGCATTGACCAGATCCACGGACTCGTAGTTGTTCTGGTTGAGCAGCTTGTCGAACTTGGTGTGGCGAAACTCGACCCCGCCGAACAGCCGGTGGCGCTCGCCCCAGCGGCGCGAGCCGTCGAGGGCGAGTTGCCACTCGGTCAGTTCCACGACCGAGCCGCCTAGAAACGGGGCCGTGCCGGTGGTCAGGCCCGCGGCGTTCAGGGCGGTCATGGTCGCCGCGCCGAGCGGTTCGGCCAGTGCACTGTTGTCGATGCGCCGCACCCCGCCGGACAACACCAGGTCTGCCGCGTCGTCGTGTACCAGCTTGTAACTCGCCCGCAGCGAGGAGTCGTCGGCGTCGTAGCGGTTGATCGGATTGGCCGGGGTGATCCGGAACAGGTAGAACTCGTCCGCGTCGAAGCTGGCGTGCCGCGCATCGACGCGCAGCGCGCCGGTCTCGAAGGTCGCGTACAGGTTCCAGGCCCGGTTCGGGTCGCGGGTGGAGGTGCCGGGGTTGGTGGGGTCGGCGAAAGCCTCGCCCGTGTCCCGCTGGCCCGACAGGAACAGCGAGGCGTGATAGCGCTCGTCGCCGCCCGAGACGGCGAGGCTGGCTTCACGGCCGTCATGGCTGCCGATGGCGACCTGGCCTTCGCGCAGCTCGACCGAGGTGACGATGTTGACCACGCCGAGGAAGGCGTTGGAGCCGTACAGCGCGGACACCGGGCCGCGCACCACCTCGACCTGTTGCACGTTGCCGGTCGCCAGGTGGCGGTTGAACAGCAGGGCCGCACCGGAAAAATCGTCGTTCAGGCGCTGGCCGTTGAGCAGGAACAGGATGTCGTTGGACAGCTGGGCCGAGTTGCGGCCGCGCGCGCCCACTGCGTAGGTGCTGCGGCTGGCGGTCCGTACTGCCTGCATGCCGGGGACGTAGTTCAGCAGTTCCTCGATAGTGCGCGCGCCCAGATTACGGATGTCCTGGCGGGTGAACACGGTCACTGAGGAGGGCGCGTCCACGAAGGACTCGGCCGCCAGCGAAGCCACGTTCACCGGCAGGTCCAGCAACTCCTGCAGCGGCATGGCGGCCACGGTCCGCGGATCCAGGCCCGGCGCGGCGCCGGCCGGAGGGGCCAGCGGCAGGATCCACAGCAGGGCCAAGCCCGCCGCCAACCGTGCCATCGGGCGGTGCTCGTTCCGGGCTTCGCGACGCATCGTTGCTCCGTGGTCTATTCGGGT
>JBFZDU010000022.1:0-8926 GCA_041307205.1 Gammaproteobacteria bacterium
GCCGAGCAGGGGCACTGCGCCAGGGTCTGCGTCATCTTCCGCGGCCCCCTGGCCATCGTGCCCAAGGGCGACGAGACGCTGCAGCCCGATGACCATATCTATGTCGCCACCGCCAGTGAGCACCTGGACGCGGCGCTCACCTTCATGGGTGTGCCGCGCCGCGAGCGCGTCCGCCAGGTGGTGATCGTCGGCGGCGGCGAGGTGGGCCTGGAGCTGGCGCGGGCGCTGCAGGCCCAGAAGACCGCCGTCAAGCTGATCGAGCGCGACGCGCGACGCTGCGATTTCCTCGCCGAGCGGCTGGAGGACGCGGTAGTGATCAACGCCGACGGCACCGATCAGGCGATCCTGCTGCGCGAGAACGTCGAGGCGGCCGACGCCTTCATCACCCTCACCGCGGACGACGACGCCAACCTGATCGCCTGCCTGCTGGCGCGGCGCCTGGGTGTGGACAAGGTCGTGGCCATGCTGAACCGGTTCAACTATATGCACTTGGCACAGCGCCTGGGCATCAACACCTCGGTCAGCCGCCGGGTCAAGGCGGCGGACGCCCTGCTCGAATTCATCCGCAAGGGTGGCGTGCTGTCGGTGCGCACCCTGGGCGAGGAAGAGGCCGAAGCGATCGAGCTGGAGGTCCCCGAGGTCTCCGGCTATGCCGGCAAACCGCTGGCCGAGATCGATTTCCCACCGGGCACCCGGGTCGGCGCCATCGCCCGCCCCGACGGCACGGTCATAGTCCCCGACGGCGCCACGGTGATGCACGCCGGCGACCGGGTGGTGTTCTTCGCCCAGGAGCAGGCGATCCGGCGCCTTGAATCGGAGGTCCTGGCCGGCACCCGACCGTCACGATGGCTGCGCTGATCATCGACCTGCGCCAGCTCGCGTGGCTCCTGGGAGGCTTCGTGGCGGCCCTGGCGGGTGCCATGCTGCTACCCATCGGCTTGGCGCTCGGCACCGACCGGGCGGGGCTCGGCGGCCTGCTCCAGGCCCTGCTACTGACCGCGCTGGGCGCCCTGTTGCTGCTCGGCCTGGGCTACCGGCGCCGGCGCCGCGAACTGCGCCAGCGCGAGGCCGTTCTGCTGGTGGTCCTGATCTGGCTGGCGGTCTGCGGCTTCGGCGCCCTGCCGTTCCACTTCTCGCCCTATTACGCCGGCTTCACCGACGCGGTGTTCGAGGCAACCTCGGGTTTCACCACCACCGGCGCCACGGTGCTGGCCGACGTCGACCGCCTGTCCCAACCGCTGCACCTGTGGCGCACGCTGAGTCACTGGCTGGGCGGGATGGGGATAGTGGTGCTGGGCCTGGCGATCCTGCCGCTGATCGGCCAGGGCGGTAGCGGCTTGTACCGGGCCGAGTTCTCCGGCGCCATGGCCGAGCGCCTGCGGCCGCGCATCGTCGAGACGGCACGGTCCCTGTGGAAGATCTACCTGCTGCTCACCGCAACCCTGTTCCTGTGCCTGCTGGCGGCCGGCATGAGCGCCTTCGACGCCCTGTGCCATGCCTTCTCGACCCTGGGCACCGGCGGCTTCTCGACCCGCACCGCCAGCATCGCTGCCTACCACAGTCCAGTGATCGAATACCTGCTGATTTTGTTCATGCTGCTCGCCGGCATCAGTTTCATCCAGCATTTCCGCCTGTTCGTGGAACGCCAGCCCCAGGCCGTGCTGCGCGACTATGAGCTGCGCGCCTACCTGCTGCTGATCGGCTGCGCTGCCGCCGTCATCTCCGCCAGCCTGGTGCTGCAGGACCAGCAGGCCTGGGAACCGGCGCTGCGCGCGGCCTTGTTCCAGGTGGTATCCATCGTGTCGAGCACCGGCTTCGTGACGGCCGACTATGCCGCCTGGCAACCGCTCGCCCAGCTGTTGCTGCTGCTGCTGATGTTCGTCGGCGGCTGTACCGGTTCCACCGCCGGCGGCCTCAAGGTGGCGCGTGCGGCCTTGATGGTGCGGCTGATCCACCGCGAATTTCGGCGCATCGCCGAACCGCAAGGGGTGTTTCGCATCCACCTCGGCGGGGCGGCCATCCCCGAGGGCACCGTCTCCGGCCTGCTCAACCTGGTGTTCCTGGCCTGGATGTTACTGATTGCCGGCAGCCTGGTGCTGGCCGCGAGCGGCGTCGATGTGCTCACCGCCCTGTCGGCGGTGATCGCTTGCCAATTCAATATCGGCCCCGGGCTGGGGGGCGTCGGCCCGATGGCGCACTACGGCGGACTGAGCCCGTTGGCGAAATGGACCCTATCGTTTTGCATGATCGCCGGCCGCCTGGAGTTCTACACCCTGCTGGTGCTGTTCACCCGGCCGTTCTGGCGGCATTGAGCGGGCAACCACGGATTGCCCGGTTAAACTGGCCGCATGCGCTATCGGACGTTTTCCACCCCTACCCTGGCCGATCGTTAATGGACCTGCCCCAGACCGACGACTACCGCCGCCTGTTCCTCGACGACGTACCGCTGCTGGACGTACGGGCCCCGGTCGAGTTCGCCGAAGGTGCCTTCCCGACCGCCGTCAACCTGCCGCTGATCGACGACGCCGAGCGTCATGCCATCGGCACCGAGCACAAGACGGTCGGCCCGGACGCCGCGCTGGCCCTCGGCCACCAGCTGGTCCAAGGGGGCGTACGCGCCGCCCGGATCGCGGCCTGGCGCGATTTCGCCGCAAGCCACCCCGGCGCCGTCCTGTACTGCTTCCGCGGCGGCATGCGCTCCAAGCTGAGCCAGCAATGGCTCCAGCAGGATGCCGGGATACTGCTGCCACGTGTCAGCGGCGGCTACAAGGCGCTGCGACGCTTCCTCATCGCCGAGTTGAACGCGGCCGCCGGCAACGTGCGGCCCCTGGTGATCGGCGGCCGGACCGGCGTTGGCAAGACCCGGTTGCTGCAACAGGTGCCTGGGGCCCTGGATCTGGAGCACCTCGCCTGGCACCGCGGTTCCGCGTTCGGGCGACATGTCACCCCGCAACCCACCCAGGTCGCCTTCGAGAACGCGCTCGCGATCGCCCTGCTCAAGCACCGCGCCCGGGGCAACCCGCCGCTGGTGGTCGAGGACGAAAGCCGCAACATCGGCGCCCGGCACCTGCCGCCGGCCTTGTACGAAACCCTGAAGGCGGCACCGCTGCTGGTGCTGGAGGCCAGCCTGGAGGAACGGGTGGAGATCACCCTCGGCGCCTACATCGAGGCTGCGCTGGCCGAGTACCAGGCGCAACTCGGGGCCGACGCGGGCTTCCGCCAGTGGAGCACCCAACTGCTGGAGAGCCTGGACCGGATCCGCAAGCGGCTCGGCGGCACCCGCCATCAAGCCCTGCGCCAGGCCATGGAGCAGGCGCTGGCGCAGCAGCGCCGCACCGGCGCCACCGCCCTGCACCGCGACTGGATCGCCACCCTGCTGAGCGAGTATTACGACCCCATGTACGATTTCCAGCTGGCCGGCAACCGCCACCGCATGGTCATGGCGGGTGAGGCCCCGGCCGTGTTGGCAGAACTACGGCACCGCAGCGGCATGCCGTCACCCGCCACCTGAACCCGCCACCGGGTACGGCACGACCGAATAGCTGTCGAGGCATTTACCGCAACCGGGCTTCGCGGCCGCTTGCGCCGCGCGCCGAAAGCCCACAAACTGGGGCGTAGTTTGCGGACGCTGCATTGCAGGGCACGCGCCGCACCACTTCAAACCAAACCCAAACAAGGCCCACAAGCTCAGTGAATGCCAAAGAACTCGACTCCGTCCGCGAGCACATCGCCTCGCGCGTAATCGGCCAGCAGAAGCTGGTGGACAGCATGCTGGTGTGCCTGCTCAGCGACGGCCACTTGCTGGTGGAGGGCCTGCCCGGCCTGGCCAAGACCACTGCGGTCAACGCCCTGTCCGAAGCGGTGGAGGGCGAGTTCCACCGCATCCAGTTCACCCCCGACCTGCTGCCGTCGGACCTGGTGGGAACGGACATCTACCGGCACGAGAAGGGCCAGTTCGAGTTCCGGCCCGGGCCCCTGTTCCACAACATCCTGCTGGCGGACGAAGTGAACCGCGCGCCGGCCAAGGTGCAGTCGGCATTGCTCGAAGCCATGGCCGAGCGGCACATCACCGTGGGCCAGACCACCTATCCCCTGCCAGAGCTGTTCATGGTGCTGGCGACGCAGAACCCGATCGAGCAGGAAGGCACCTACCACCTGCCCGAGGCCCAGCTCGACCGGTTCCTGATGCAGGTGCGTGTCGGCTACCCGACCCGGGACGAGGAACTCGCCATCCTCCAACTCGATAACAACCGCCAGAAGACCGAACTCAAGCCGCCGGCCAACCCGCTGCCCCAGGAAACCCTGATGGCCATGCGCCGCGCCGTGGCCGACATGTACCTCGACCCCAAGCTGCACCGCTATGTCGTCGACCTGGTGCAGGCTACCCGCAAGCCTGGCGCCTACGACGCCGATCTCGGCCGCTGGTGTCGCTTCGGGGCCTCGCCGCGTGCGTCCATCGCGCTGGCCCGCTGCGCGCGCACCGAGGCCTGGCTGCGCGGGGACGAGTATGTCGCGCCCGAGCACATCCAACACGTGGCGCCGGAAATCCTGCGCCACCGCCTGCTGCTCACCTTCGAAGCGGAGGCCGAGGGCATCACCACCGACGATTTCATCGCCCGCTTGCTGGAGCTGGTCGCCATACCGTGAGCCAGGCGCCGGAACCCCGCCTCGATGAACTGCTGGAGCTGCGCCACCAGGCCCACACGCTGGGCCTGGCGTCGCATCATCTGGTCAATTCGGCCTTCGCCGGCATGTATGCCTCGGTCTTTCGCGGCCAGGGCCTGAATTTCGAAGAGGTGCGGGAGTACCGCCAGGGCGACGACATCCGCAACATGGACTGGAAGGTGACGGCGCGCACCGACGAGCCGCACCTGAAGGTCTACCGCGAAGAGCGGGAACGCGGGGTGGTGCTGTGCGTCGACAAGGGGCCACACATGCACTTCGGCACCCGCGGCACCTTCAAATACGTGCAGGCGACCCGTGCCGCGGCGCTGCTCGGCTGGGCCGCCAACGGGCACGGCGACCGGGTCGGTGGCATCCTGTTCGGCGACGCCGATGCCGGCCCGACGCACTATCGCCCGACCAAGGACCGCCGCGCCTTGTGGCGGCTGCTGAACGACCTGTCGAAGCCGGGGGCGCGCGCCCAGCGCGGCGTCGACTGTCTGGATATGATCCTGCAGCGCGCGGACCGCGGCACCGGCACCGGGGCGCTGATCTTCGTCGTCGCCGACTTCAACCGCGATCCCCAGGGCCTCGACCGCTCGCTCGGGCAGCTGTGCCAAAACCACTCGGTGGTGTTGATCCCGGTGGACGACGCGGCCGACCGGGAACTGCCGAACGTCGGGCGTGCCCTGTTCCGCGGCGCCGATGGCCAGCTGTTGGAAGTAGATACCAGCGACCCGGCAGGACGCGCCGCCTACCGCACGCGCTGGGAGCAGCGCCGCGAGGCACTGCAGCGCCAGGCCAACCGTCTCGGGATCGCGGTAATCCCGATCAGTACCGCGCAGGACGTCCACCGCGACCTGATGGAGGGACTGACGCGGCGCATGCGTTCGAGGGCCAGAATGTGAATGTCGACGGCATCGGCGACCGACTGCGCGACATCCACGAGCTGGATCCGGTGGCCTGGTGGCCGCCCGGCCCCGGCTGGTGGCTGGTCACCATCGGCGTGCTGCTGTCGCTGCTGCTGCTGTGGCGCTATCCGCCGCGGGTGCGGCGCCCGCAACGCCGGGCGCGCTGGCAGCGGGTGGCGGCCCGCGAGCTGCACCAGCTGCGCCGCCGCATTCGCCAGGACGATGCCAAGCAGCTCGCCGGCGAACTGTCCGAGCTGTTACGCCGTATCGCCATGGCGCGCTGCGGCCGCGCCAATTGCGCCGGCCTCACCGGTGAGGCCTGGCTGGAGTGGCTGTACCGGCACGACCCGGCCGGCTACGACTGGCGCCGCCACGGCCGGGTCCTGGCGACGGCGCCCTATGCTCCCCCGGGCCGTGCCGGTAACCCCGCCCTGCTGCAGGAACTGGTAAGCGCGGCGCTGGCCTGGACCCGCGGCAACGCCGGGCGCTGTGCCACGGAGGAACCCGATCGTGCTGTTTAGCTTCGCATCGCCCTGGATGGCCCTGCTCCTGCCACTGCCCCTGTTGGTGCGGTTGTTCTGGGTGCGGCGCGATGCCAGTCCGGGAGCCACTGAGGAACAGCGCGAGACCCTGCTGCATCCCGGCCTCGATCACCTGACCGAGAGCTTCAACGCGCGCCGGCCGCGCGCCGCCGTCGGCAGCCGTATCCATGCCGCCCTGTTGGGCCTGCTGTGGCTGGCCCTGACCCTGGCCATGATGCAGCCGCAGTGGCTGGAGCCCTACACCGAGAGCCGCACCGAGGGTTACGACCTGATGCTGGTGGTGGACACCTCGCGCTCCATGACCGCGGAGGATTTCAGCCGTGGTGGCCGCCCGATCAGCCGCATGGCGGTGCTCAAAGGCACCATGGATGAGTTCATCGCACACCGCACCGGCGACCGTATCGGCCTGATCGTCTTCGGTCATCAGTCTTACGTGCTGTCGCCCCTGACCTATGACCTCGAAGCGGTGCGCCTGCAGCTGGACGACATCGCTCCCGGCATCGCCGGCGACGGCACCGCGATCGGCGATGGGCTGGGCCTGGCCGTCAAGAAACTGCGCGAGCGCCCCCCCGGTTCACGGGTGGTATTGCTGATCAGCGACGGCCAGAACGACGGCGGCCTGCTGCCGCCCATCGAGGCGGCGCGCCTGGCGGCGCACGAGGGCGTGCGCATCTATGCCATTGGCGTCGGCAGCACCGACGAGCGGGTGCGGCTGCTGGCGCCCGATTACCGCAGTTACGAATTCGCCACCGACCTGGTCCCCGACGAGCCGCTGATGCGGCGTATCGCCGAGGCCACCGGCGGGGCTTACTTCCGCGCCACCGACGGCACCGCCCTGGACAATATTTACGCTCGCATCGACCAACTGGAGAAGACCCGGGCGGAATCACGCACCGTGCTGATTCCGCACCCGCTCTACCACTGGCCGCTGGGCCTGGCCCTGCTGACGCTGCTGGCGCTGGGCCTGTTCCCGGACGGCCGGCTGCGTCAGCGGCTGCGGAGGGCACATGCCTGACGCCGGTTTCCATTTCGCCGCGCCCTGGTGGTTGCTCGGACTGCCCGTGCCGCTGCTGACCTGGTTGTGGCTGCGCCTGACCGCACCGCGGCGCGAGTTCGAGCGGTATCGCGGCTATGCCGACCGGCACCTGCTGCCGCACCTGTTGGGGTTGCGCGAAGCGTCGCCACAAAGTGCACGGCAGCGCTGGCTCGCCTGGTCGGCCCTGTGGGCACTGCTGACCGTCGCCGCTGCCGGGCCGCGCTGGGACTATACCGACATGCAGTTGTTCCGGCCCGGCAGCGATCTGGTCATCCTGCTCGACTTGTCGCGCTCCATGGACGTGACCGACGTCTCGCCTTCGCGGCTGGGACGAGCGCGGCAGGAGATCGAAGACCTGATCGACGAAAACCGCTACAGCCGCGTCGGGCTGATCGGCTTCGCTTCAGTCGCGCACATCATCTCGCCCCTGACCGAGGACGGCGCCACGCTGTTGCGCCAGCTGCCGGCGATCTCCACCGACCTGGTGCAGCTCAAGGGCAGCCGCGTCACCGAGGCGCTGGCGCGCGCCCGCCAGATGCTGGCCGGCCAACCGGCCGACAGCAGCCGGCACCTGTTGCTGATCACCGACGGCGACTTCGAAGAGCCGGGCTACCTGGAGCTGGCAGCGGAACTCAATACCGCCGGCATACACCTGCACGTACTGGGTGTCGGCACCGCGGCGGGCGGCCCGGTGCCAGGGCCTGACGGTGCGCCCTTACGCTTCCCGCGCCTGGGCACCGTTGTCTCGCGCCTCGACGAGGCGGCGCTGCAGCAGCTGGCGGAGCAAGGCGGCGGCATCTACCGGCGCGCCGATTTCGAGGCCGCCGACACCGCCGCGGTGTTGGGGAAAGTTGCCGCGGACAGTCGTGCCGCGGCGGTCGCCGATGCCAAGACCCGGGTTTGGAACGAACGCTACTTCTGGCTCACCGCACTGGTGATGCTGCTGGTGTTGCCGCGCTTTCGCCGCGTCGCCGCCGCCCGGAGCGGGACATGAGCCGGCGCGCCAGGCTGCTCGGAATCCCCCTCACCCTGCTAGCGTGCTCGGTCCAGGCATCCTGGTTCGACAACGCCGAGCAGGAGGCCGTGAAGCTGTACCAGGCTGGGCAGTACGACGCGGCCGCCGCACGCTTCGAAGACCCCTACCGACGCGGTGTTGCGCAGTATCGGGCCGGCGACTACGACGGCGCCGCCGCTTCGTTCAGCGCGGTGACCCGGCCCGAGGTACGCGACGAGGCCCTGTACAACCAGGGCAATGCCTTATTCAAAGCGGAACGCTACGCCGCCGCGGCCGAGGTTTACGAACAGGTCCTGCAACGCCAGCCGGAGCACGGTGACGCCCGCTACAACCTGGGCTTGGCGCGCATCCTGTTGGCCGAGGCCAGTGCCGAACAGCCCGAGCAGCAGCCGGAACAGAAACCCGAACAGCAGCAGCAGAAGCAAGAGAAACCGTCGGACAAGCAGGAACAGCAACAAAAGCAAGAAGAGCAAAAGCAGCAGGACGCCAAAGAGCAACAGGAGCAAGAGCAGTCCGGCAGCCAGCAGCAGGAGAAAAAGCAAGAACAGCAGTCGGGTGAGGAGCAGAAGGAGCAGAAGGAACAGCAGCAGTCGGGCGAGCAGCAGAAGGAGCAAGAGGAACAGCAACAGTCGGGCGAGCAGCAGCAGGAGTCCGAGCAGCAGCAATCGGGCGAGCAGCAGCAGGAGTCCGAGCAGCAACAATCGGGTGAGCAGGAGCAGGAATCCGAGCAGCAGCAATCCGGCGACCAGCAGCAGGAATC
>JBFZDU010000023.1:0-9860 GCA_041307205.1 Gammaproteobacteria bacterium
AATGCGTGCACCTTGGGCTGGTGACGGCCGAACGTGCCGAGGAGTTGGTGCATGGCCTGGCCGGGCGATTGCGCGAAGATGCCGAAGCCGACATCGTCGCCGAGTTGCGCAACAATCTGCATCACCAGATGCGGGCTTATATCCGCCAGCAAAAGGGCGGACCCTGGCCGACGCCCAAGTCCCAGGAGGAACTGCGCCTGGACATCGTGGCAACCCGCTCCGTGAGCAGTCTCTTGACCCTGGCCCGGCAACTGCTGCGTGAACGCACGCAGTGGGAATCCCGGCATAAGGTCGGTCGGGTGCGCAGCCTGCTGGGCGGCAAATTGCTGTTGGGCCTGCGGCGTCGCACCTGAGCCTGCCCCACCGGCGGTCTTGCGTTCAACGGCTGCCGTTCAACCGATCGGCGCCGGTGGCGAAGTGACGCAGCAGGAATTCCGCCTCCAGTGGCGAAAGGTCGAACCGCAAGGCGGCCTCCTGAATGGTCGCGCCATCGCGAGACGGTTGCTGCGCGAGCCAGCGGACCGCGTTGCGCAGGGCCTCGCCGTGCGGCATGCCTGACCACGGATTCATGTCATCACAGGTCCGATGCGCGCTGCCACGGCGGCCGGTTTGCCCTGCAATCTGCCGCGGGGGCCGTTGCGGCTGTCGATCCGGATGCTGGCATAGATGCGCTCGCAGCCTTGGGCCTGCAGCAGGGTGTGTGCCCGCGCGATCAGCGCCAGCGCATCTTCCAGGGTGTCGGTTTCGACCAGCGTGCCCATGGCAGTGAGCTGGTAGGCTACCCCACTGTCGCGGAGCATGGCGATCACCTGGCTCACCGGGGCACTCAGACTGACACCCTGGTCCAAGGGGAAAATGCTGAATTCAATCAATACCGACATGGCGTTGACATCCGCAGTGGGCGCGCAGGCGGCGGTCGCGGGCTGTCATGTGTTGGCCCGCGGTGCTAACTTCAGGGGCAATTCCGCAACCGAGACCGCCCATGAATATCCGGATCGACCTTGATGTGACCCCAGAAGAAATGCGCAAGCTGGTAGGGCTACCGGACGTCGACAGCTTCAACCGCGAGCTGATGGACCAGATTCGCGAACGCATGCTTGCCGGGGCGGAGGGCTATGACCCCTTGAGCCTGTTTCAACCTTACCTATCGTCCAGCATGGCGGGCATGGACGCGTTTCGCAAGTTCATGGGTAGCGCCATGGCGGGGTTTCGTCCGGCCGACCGCAAAGACCCGTCCTGAGGCAGTAGATGTCGCAGCGTCGGTGGGTGCGGCACTGGTCTGCTGGGGTAGGGCTGGTGGGCGCAATGGCGGCCTGCGTGCCGGTGGGGACGCCGCCCCCCGTCGACGACTGGCATTGGGTGCTCGGCCAACAGCTGACCATCCCGGCCGGCCGTGCCCGTACCTGGTTCCAGGACGGCCGCCAAGTCGCGCGGGTGGATCGTTACCGGCCACACTGCGAACTGGAGATCGCCACGGTCAGCGAGCAACCGCAACAGGTGCGGCCCGATCGCCTGCACGTGCAACGGCGCGAGCGGCGCATCGTGCTGGACGAAGACGCGGCCATTCCGACGATTGGCTTCGCCTGGCCATTCGACTGTAATCGCGATCACTTCTACGAGACCCTGTTCTGGTTGCGTGCCGAGAGCCAGCCGGGGGTTCGCCGGCTGCTGTGCCGGGACTGGTTTCGGTCCTGCGATCCGGGTCGGCAGCTGTCGCTGGATGAGATGCTGCGGGTGCTGGGTCCGGCGTTTCGGCTTGAATGAGCGTGCAGTAACGGGCGCGTTGTCGCGATCCCCTGCCCGCTCAGACGTGGTACTCGGACTGTCTGATGCCGATTAGTTCCAGGCCGATGCCGCCCAGCGCCCCGCCGATGGCGCCACCGAGTAGGCTCGCGGGGACGCGTGCCAGCACCGCCTCCACGTCGGCGGTGCTCAATCCGGCGCTCCCGCCGGTGATGCTGCTGCCGATTGCCCACTGCGCCGCCGCCACCGCGGCGGCGACGATAGCTGCGACTATGGGTGCCGCGTAGCGGCTGGACAGCCACGGCGGGCAGGCCGGGGCGATGCGGCGCGATAACACCAGGTAGGCGATACCCACGATAGCCACCGCGACTCCGGCGCTGAGTGTGCCCGGCACCGGCAGGTCCCAGGTGGCGATGGCGGCGGCCGTGACGGGCCCGGCGATCAGTCCGGCCAGCAGGCCGCTGACCGTCTGCCCCAGTGGCCTGGTCCGCAGGCCCTCCTCCTGCGGCAGCAGGGTCCCGGCGAGAAAGGCAAGGCCGGCCGCGATTACTACCAGGAACAAGCCTGCGACGTGCTCCGCGAATACTACCAGGTACACCACGGCGCTAAGCACCCCCACCATAGCTCCCATCAGGGCCGTGAGCATGGATCCGAAAAAGGCCGCCGTGATTGCCCCGGCCAGGGTGGTCGCCAGTGTCACCGCCAGCCAGGGGCTTTCGAACAGTCCCTGCCAGGACGCGGCGATACCGCCGTAGAGGCCCCCGAAAATGGCGCCGGCAAGCGCCCAGATCAGGGCGCGCAACAACAGGTTTGAAAATTTGCTCATGGTGTGGCTGCGGGTCCGTGCCTTGTCGTCAGCTGTATGGGCGGGGTCTGCGGCGCGGAGCGCCGCTATGCAACACAGCCGCCGGTGTCGCTGACACCGGGGTGTGCCCGGGCCGACGACCCCGGGGTGCAGTCACACCCGGGGCGAGCGGTTTGGTTCAGCGGGCGCCGAACTGGCGCGGGCCGCGCGGTGGTCTCGGGCGGGCTTCGTTCACCTTCACGGCCCGGCCCTTCAGGTCCTGGCCGTCCATCTGCTCGATGGCCGTTTCCGCCTGGCTGCGCTCGGGCATCTCGACGAAACCGAAGCCCTTCGAGCGGCCGGTCTCACGGTCAATCACGATCTTGGCTGAGGTGACCTCCCCGAACTTGGCAAAGGCGTCGCGCAGTTCGTCATCGGTCAGCTGGTACGAGAGGTTACCTACATAGATATTCATGGTGAGCTGGCTCGTTTGGCTTCGGCAGGTTACCCGGGAGCAACACCATGGCACGGGTTCGGCGGGTCCAACGAGGGGATCGACGGAGGGTACCAAGGGATGCGGTCCGGCGTGATTCTGGACAATGAAGACTGGCGGGCGGGGGGGCTCCGATCGGCATTGTTGCGCTGTCAGTCGCGACCGGCGCAAGTCCTATGGCGGCCCGACCCGACAATGCGCTTTCGGCAAGTCAAGCGGCAGCCTGGGCCGCGACACCTGCCGTATGTCACGCACTCGCCCGGGCCAGTGCGGCGATTCAGCGTCATCGTTGATCTGCTCCCCCCAGTAATGGACCCGGGTTCCTGTGGTCTGCTGACCAACGGAAACTTTGCGGCCCACTTAGCGCCGAACATAGGCCAGCCGCCTGCAAAAGGCAAGATACCGCAGCGGCGGCAGGCAGTGCCGCAGGATGACCTGCCAAGGTGCGCTTTTTCAGGCGCGGTCGGGTCGTGGGTCCGAGCCGGTCCTACACCCCGGACGGCCGCCGCCCGCCGCCATGGCGGTGTCGCGCAGACGTTGCAGCCTATGCCGGACGGGCGATGTTGCCACTGCGGCCAGCGGTCAGGCGCAGCAGGTCGGCTGGCGCCAGCTCGATCTCCAGTCCGCGCCGCCCGGCGCTCACGTACAGGGTCGCCAGGTCGAGGGCGCTGGCATCGAGGCGGGTGGGCAGCGGGCGTTTCTGTCCCAGCGGACTGATCCCACCCACCAGGTAACCGCTGGACCGCTCGGCCAGCTCGGGCGCGGCCATGCCGGTCTTCTTCGCCCCGCAGGCCTTGGCCATCGCCTTGAGGTCCAGCTGGCTGGCGACTGGCACTATGCCGACGGCCAGGCGCCTGGGGTCGCCGTCCAGCATGACCAGCAGCGTCTTGAACACCTGCGCCGGCGGCAGGCCCAGCTGCGCCGCAGCCTCCAGGCCATAGGAGGCGGCGCCCGGCTCGTGGGTGTATGCGTGCACCCGGTAGTGGATGCCGGCACGGCGTGCAGCCTCGATCGCGGGCGTCACGGCGGCGGGCTTCAGGGTTCGATGATGATGTCCCACTCGATCGGCACCACCTGTCTGAGCATGGCGCTGACGCCGCAGTAGCGATCCTGGCTCAGGTTGATCGCCTTTTCCGCCTTGTCCCGTGGCACCTCGCCCTTGAAGTGATAGACCAGGCGGATGTGGCTGAACACCCTGGGGTGGTCCTCTGTGACCTGCGCCGTGGCCATGACCTCGAACGCCCGGGGTTCGATTCGCATCTTGCGCAGGATGCTGATTACGTCCATGGCGGTGCAGCCGGCCAGTGCCGTCAGAACCAGGCCCTTGGGCTTGGGTCCGTGATTCTGCCCGCCCACCTGGGCGTCGGCGTCCAGCGAGACGGTATGGCCATCGAGGGTGCCGTCAAAATGCAACTGTTCGCACAAGGTGACGGTGGATTTCATTTCGGACATGGCGATCTCCTGGGAGTTGGCGCCGTGGGGCGCATGGGCAGTTCCCGCCCCGGGTTGATACGGTCACTGGGTCTGGTTCGTTTTCGGGGTGGCGGGCTTGGCGATCAGCTCGGAGAGCAGCAGGCCATCCTGTGCGCTCAACGGGTGGTCGCCGGCCAGCACGCGGACCTGCGCGCGGCCGCGCAGCGCCGGCACGCGGTTGAGATCCTGGCTCGGGGCCGGAACCACTTGATCGCCCGGCAAACCAAAAGCCGCGCCACGGACCACGGCGACGTACTCGATGTCGGGGTGTTCGCGGCCGTTGAGCCAGTACAGCAGATTGCCCGGCAGCGGCGGGGCCAGGTCGGTCAACACGCCCCGCGAAGCCTGCACCCTGCGGTACAGATCATCGCCGACCTGACGCTTGACCAACCAGCCTTTGATGCTGCCCAGCAGGCCGTTGTCGTCGGTCGCTTGCAGCGCCTGAAAGGCGCGTTCGGTGCCCAGATGGGGCGAGGCGATCGTGAGCAGGCGCCGCACCGTGCCAGCGCCATAGTTGACCAGGGTGAGGCGCGCCACCACGCCGCCGGCGGAATGGCCGACCAGATCGACTGCGTCGGTCGGGTGGCGGGCGGCGATCGCCGCCAGCATGCCACCGAGGTAACGGGCCTGCTCGGCCAGGGGCGCCGTCGCTGGCAGGTCCAGGGTATAGATGGCGAACTCGCTGGCGGGTGCCCGAGCCGGCTGCAGGCGCACCCCGGCCGGCGTCGATTGCCAGTTGCCGGCGAACCGCCAACCCGCCTGCTCCAGTACCGGCAGCACGCCGCTTTGCCGCCATGACGCGCCATCGCCCAAGTAACCGTGCACCAGCACCAGCACGCGGCCGGCGTGCGCCGGGGCGGCGCCGCACAAGGCCAGCGCCAGCAGCAGCCCGAAGCCCCAGGACGCCCGGCTCATGCGGCTACGACCGGGTTGCTGAGCTGACCTATGCCTTCGATCGTGACGCTGACGCGGTCGCCCGGTGCGAGGAACACCGGCGGTTGGCGGGTGAAGCCGACACCCGCCGGCGTACCGGTGAGGATCAGGGTGCCGGGCAGCAGCGTGGTGTCGCGACTGAGGCGGCTGACCAGTTCCGCCACCGTGAAAATCATGTCGCCAGTATGGCCGTCCTGCATCAGGGTGCCGTTGAGTTCGCAGCGCAGGCGCAGCGCCTGTGGGTCCGGAATTTCATCCGCGGTCACCAGTTCCGGGCCCAACGGACAGAAGGTATCGAAACTCTTGCCGCGCACCCACTGGCCGCCGCCCCCGTGCTTCTGCCAGCGCCGTGCCGAGACATCATTGGCCGCGGTGTAGCCAAACACATGGGAGAGCGCCTCCGCCGGCGGTATGTCCCGGCCCGCCCGCCCGATCAGCACGGCGAGTTCCGCCTCGTAATCGACCTCCGGGCCGCTGTCGCAGCTGGCTGGCAGGCGGATGGCGGCACCCGGCGCGGTGACGGCAGTGGTCGGTTTCATGAACACCACGGGGTGCTCGGGCAGGGCGGCGCCGGTCTCGGCCGCATGGGCCCGGTAATTGAGTCCGATGCAGAACACGTTGACCGGCTGCACTGGCGCGAGCCAGTGTGCTACGGGTAGGCTTTCGCCGGTCGCAGCGAGCCCGGTGTAGAGGTCGCCCGACAGCCGCTCGGCCTGGCTTTCCGTCTGCCGGATGCCATAGTGCGCCAGACCTTGTGGGTCGAGAAAGCGTGCAATGCGCATACTGCTTGGTCCTGGTTGATCGATCCGTCGCTATCTTAGCGCGCACCCGAGAAGATGCCCGCAAGCGCGGACGCCGGACCCTGATCGCGATCGGGGTGCCCGACCAAGCGGCGGACCATTCGCCGCTTTGTTGATCCGCCGCAACAAGGTTCACGGCCAAGCGCCGCTACCCTTCGCAGGACCCCGAAGGCGAATCCGGCCGGTAGTACCGGGGTGGTTGCAATGACCAAGCTATCCTTGCTGTCCCTGGTGGCGGCATCCCCCGTAACCGATCGGGCCGTACTGGCGCGCGCTGGCGTATGGGGCGCGATCGGGCTACTTTACGGCTTCCTCTACACCGCGTTGCGGGCAGCCATGCCAGCAGAGGACTGGGGCGTGCTGCCGGCGGCGATCGTTCCGGCCGTCGTGGCTGCGGCATGGGGTGCCCTCATCTACGGCAGCATGCGACTCACGGTGCTGGTTTCCCTCTACGCCGCGATCGCGGTGATCATCTGTTTCCTGCTGGTGGGTCGACCGGCCCGGCTCGAATACCTGTTGCTGGCTGGCGGTATCCTCGGAGCGGTGATCGGGGCGGTCTACGGTCTGCGGGTCCATACATCGCGGGTGTCGCGTGCCGAAGCCAAGGTGTTGGCTGGCGGCGCCGCGGGTCTGCTCGCCAGCAGCGCCGTGGCCTTGCCGGCCGCCATGGGGGCGGCGTTGCCGCTGCCGCTGGAGGCCTTCATCCTTTGTCCCCTCAGTGCGCTGCTCTATATCGGCATCGCGCCCGCCTGTGTCCACCGCTTCAGCCACCTGCTGCCGCCAGCGGGGGATGGCCTCCTGGTCGGCGGTGGCGCCGGCGTGCTGATGGGTTTCTTGTTTTGGGTGATGGCCGGCACCCTGGACGGCTATCTGACTCGCACTGACCAGCTATTCGTGGATGGATTGGTGGCGGCTTGGCCGCTCGTGACCCTGGCCGCGGCGGCTGGCGGCTTGCTCGTCGGTCTGGCACGATCATTGTTGGGCGTCGCCTGGTACGACCTCTAGCGTGCACGTCGCTACGCACGCTCGCTCCCTCTCCCCCTGGGGTGGGGTGATGGAAGAATCACGGTGCCGCGCCCCATTGCATCTACCGGGGTGGCGCCTGGCGCCATGCGGGTTGGTGCTGCACCGCACAGTCTTTTACTAGGCCGCACCGCGGGGCGCCGGATCGCCTGATCGGCGCGGTCCGCACCGCGACCTTGGGTGTGACGCGACCTGGGGTTTGCAGCGACTGGCGGCTTATCCAGGAAGGTAGTGCAGGGTGGTGCCGCAGTAGCGGCAGACGTAGTACAGCCGCGCTGTCTGGACCCGGTTATGCCGCGTCGTACTCAGGTCATGGTCCCGGCAGGCGCAGACGTAGCGCCAGCGTCTTTGTTGTCGTACGGGGGTGTCGCCGAGCGCAAAATTGTGACAGCGCTGTGGCCGGGCGAAGCCGAAGTGGCGCATCACCACTTGCCACTCGCGACCGTGTGGTGGCACTTGGCCGTGACACCAGTAAGCGACCACGTGCGCCACCTCGTGGGCGACCGTCTCATGCAAAAAGGACTCGGGCTGCACCTCGGCCAGCGCGAGGTTGTAGCGTATGCATGGGCTGCTGCCCGTCCGCCAGATCACCTGTCCGGCACTCCGTCCGGTGAGATCAAAACGCAGCTTTATGCGCGGCGTTACCCGACCGGCGGCCCGCAACAGTGGTGCCGCCTGTGCCAGGCGCTGCTGCGTTGCAGCGGCGAGCTCGGCAGGCAGTTCGCGGTCGGCCGGAGCGGCATAGGGCGGGGCGTCCCCTGTTCTGTTGCTCATGGTCTGGTGGTAAGCGATTGCCCGTAACGACTCATCAAAGAACGTCAAACGCCTGGCGTCACCTGCGGCCGCGGGTGGAGGCTGTGCCTGCTGTCGAGCGGGCCCGGCTCAATCGTCAAATTAAGCCAGATCAATAGACGGTTAAAGCGAACAGTTAAATCGACAACTCTCAAAGTTGATCTATATTACTGCTTGGTCTACATTTTAGCCGCAAAAAGAATCAAGAGCGTCTATTCGGCCAAGCCATGGAAACATCGCCATATCGCGCGGACACCGGTCACGGGTCAACTTCCGTGGTTTTCGCGACCGCACCGGATTTGCGTCTGCGCTTCGCCCATGGCAGCTATGCGGTGGCGCTGGAGCTGGTCGAGCGGGCATTTCGCCGAGGTGCCGGTTTAGCCTTGGTGCTGGGATCTGCCGGTGCCGGTAAGACCTTGTTGGCGGCCGACCTGATGCGCCTTCAGGAATTGGACGGTATCCCCTGTGCGCGGCTGGCGCTCAGCTCCGAGGGTCCGGTCGACCTACTGCAGGCAGCCGCTGCAGCGTTCGGACTGGATGTGGCCGGCGCCAGCGGCGCGGCGGTACGGGCGCAGTTGGTGGCGTATCTGGCGAGTCAGCAGCGCGCCGGCCGGACGGCCACCCTGGTGGTGGATGACGCGCAGCACCTGGAAGCGCAGCGACTCAAGGAGCTGTGGCAGCTGGGGAGTCCGCGGTCCCGACCTATGCCGATGCTGCGCCTGCTGCTGGTTGGTCGCCACGGGCTGCGGGATCGGATGCAGCAACCCCTGCTGATGTCGGTGTGGCAGAGCGTTGCTGCGATCGGGGAACTCAACCCCTTGGATGCGCCCCAGACCCGCGCCTATGTCGCGCATCGTCTGCGTTGCGTTGGTTGGAACGGCGAACCCAGCCTGAGCGGCGATGCCCTGCATTGCATCCACCGGTTGTCGCTCGGACTGCCGGGCCGCATCAACCAGATCCTGTCCGCCCTGCTGGAGCACGCTGGCGAGGTGGCGGCTAGTGGCGTAGTGCGTGGTGCGGAGGTGGAGCGAGTTGCGGGCCTGCTTGAGCCGCCTGGGATGCCGGCCGGCGCAGGCCACGAGATCGGCGCCGCTGTCCGGGGGTGTCCGCCGCTTGGGCCGGCGTTGCGATCCTTGGACGCCGCTGCAGTCGCCGGATCGGGACTGGCGTTTCTTCCGGTGTTCTGCAGTGACTCGGTGACGCGGGCCAGATCGGTCGACAGTACCAGCCGTCGCGCGGTGGGGCCCTGGCCAAACCAGGGATTCGGACTGCCGGCGTTGCGGCGGCGCCTGGGGCTGGCCGCAATGGCCGGAATTGCCCTGGGATTGGCGATGATCGACGCCGGGTCGGCCTCCAGCCAATCCGCATCCGACGCGATATCCGGCGTTGCCGATGTGCCGGCTTCCTCAGCGCCAAGGCATCCGCCGCTGCCCCAGGGCTGAACGCCGCACGCATTGCCCCGCGGGGCTCGTCGCGTTTTCCCCTTGGCAAAGGGTGCGGCTTCGTTTCCGGGCGCCGGGTATCACAGCAGGCCTTGCGATGGCCGCTCGGTGTCCCTTTCCAGCATGGCCTTGGTGCGTGCGACTGGGATCACCGTCCACTTGCCACTGCCCGGCGCCCGCTAGGACTGCCAGTCCCCCTGCTGGCCGGATCGTGTTTGTTGTCTGCGGGACTTGCGACGGGGACGGGCAACTGCTAAACCGGTTCGGGATATGGCGAGGTGCTCAGGATGTCAGAAGCAGGCGAAACCCCCGGCAACAACGACGATCGGTTATTGCAACAGCAGTACCTACGCGCGTTGAGTTCGTTCGAGGGCATA
>JBFZDU010000024.1:0-9698 GCA_041307205.1 Gammaproteobacteria bacterium
TGGCCAGCAGCGGCTGCACATCCAGCACCGAGGCGCTCGGGAACTGCCGCGCCAGCGTGCCGATCAAGTCCTGCTGTGCGGGTCCGAGGTGAAAGCTGGTGATAAAGCTGCCCGGCAGGCCTTGCATCAGCCCAGGCGTACCTGTGACGAAGAAGTTCACGTTGAAGGAATCCCACTGCACGGTGCGCAGGCTGGTCACCTCGCCCGTCACCAGCTGCCCGGCCACGTCGAAGGTCAGCTGGTCGCCGAGTGCGATACCCAGGCTCTCGGCCAGCCCCTGTTCGACCGAGAACCAGGGGCGGTCGGCCTCGTCGTCGCGCCACCAGCGCCCGGCCGAGATGCGGTTGTCGGCCTGCTGGCGGGTGGCTGCGCTGAGGTTGAACTCGCGGGCCGCGAGCCGCCGCGCGCGGGGGGACTCGTAGTCCTCGGGGTCGATGGCCTGTGCGCCGATCCGTACCAAGCGACCGCGGATCATCGGGTAAATGCCCGAATTCTGGATGCCTCGCTCGGTCAACAGGCGTTCCAGTCCCGCGACCTCGTCGGCCTGGATATTGAGCATGAAATACTGCGGGGTGCCCGGTGGCAGGCTGGCGCGCCAGGCCGCGAGCAGGTCGACCCGTACCACCGCCAGCAGCAGCAGGGCCAGGATGCCCAGACCGAAGCCGGCCGCCTGCAGCGCCGTCAGTCCCGGCCGGCGGGCCAGGGCGGCAAGGCCGTAGCGCCACGCCGAACCGCCGCGGCTGCGCAAGGGCACCAGCAGCGCCACCAGACCCCGCGCCGCAGCGACCAGCAATAGCAGGGCCGTCAGTACCCCGCCCAGTACCCGCGTGGCCAGCCTCAGGTCGCCGGCCTGCCAGATCACCAGGGCGGCAATGCTGAGCGCGGCGCACACCCAGGCGACCCAGGTGCCGGCACGCGGCAGCCCGATATCGCGGCGCAGCGCGCGCAGCGGCGGGACCTGGCGCAGGCGCAACAGCGGCGGCAGGGCAAACCCCAGCAGCAGGGCCAAGCCGGTTGCCAGGCCTTGCCCGGCCGGTGCCAGCCCGGGCGCGGGCAGCCGGTCGCCAAACCACTGACCGAGCAGGGCGGTGAGCCCGAACTGGGCGAGAAATCCGACCAGCACGCCGGCCAGCGCGGCGCACAGACCGAGGACGCTCAGCCGGATGGCGAAGGCGAGGAAGATCTGCCGCCCCGGTGCGCCCAGGCAGCGCAGCATGGCAGCGGCATCGGTTTGCCGGTGGACAAACAGCCGCGTCGACAATGCCACGGCGGCGCCGGCCAGCAGCGCCGCGCACAACGCCGCCAGGCTCAGGAAGCGCCCACCGCGCTCCAGCGCAGCACGCAGCTCGGGGCGCGCATTGGCGACACTCAGGACCTCCGTGCCCGGTGGTAGTCGCTGCTCGATCCAGCGCCGGTAGCTGTCGATGGCACCGGCCTCGCCGGCCAGCAGTAACCGGTACTTGACGCGGCTGGCCGGGCCGATCAGGCCGCTGCGCTCTACCCCCTCAAGTGACAGCAGCAACCGCGGGGCAAAGCGCACCAGGTCGCCGCCGCGATCGGGTTCTTCGGTCACCACACCATCGAGCACATAGTCCCGGCCGCCCAGGGTGATCCGCCCCTGCAGGCTGGCTTCCAGCAACTGCAGCAGGCGCGGTTCCACCCAGACCCGGTCGGGCGCCGGCGGCGCACTCGGGCTGCCGGCTTCCAATAGCAACTGGCCGCGCAGGGGGTAGCCGGGGCCTATGCCCTTGACTTGCACCAGCACCGGCTGGTCGTCCTTGAACACCACGCTGGGGAATTCAAGGATTTCGGCGCTTTCCAGGCCGCGCCGGGTCGCCTCGGTCAGCCAGGCCGGCACCGGTGGGGTGCCGGTTTCGATCGCCAGGTCGGCGGCCAGCAGTTCGGCGCCCTGCCGGGCCAGGCCGCGATCCACCCGGTCGGTGAAGAAGGCGACGGCGGACAGCGCTGCTACCGCCAGCCCGATCGACAGCAGCAGAGCGCGCAGCTCGCCCGATCTCAAGTCGCTGCGCAGGAAGCGCTGGGCCAGGCGCCAGGCCTTCATGCCAGGTCTTCCAGGCCACCGGCACGCAGCCGGTAGCGCCGGTCGCAGCGTTGCGCCAGTTCCGGGTCGTGGGTCACCAGGATCAGGGCGGTGCCGTGCTCGTCCCGCAGCCGGAACAACACCTCGGCCACCTGATGACCGGTGTCAGCGTCCAGATTGCCGGTCGGTTCGTCGGCGAACAGCAGGCGCGGTGACCCGGCGAAGGCGCGGGCGATGGCGACCCGCTGCTGTTCGCCGCCCGACAACTGGTTCGGATAATGTTGCGCCCGGGCCCCGAGCCCGACCGCATCCAGCAGGGCCATCGCGTCCGCTGCGGTACTGCTGCCCCCGGCCAGTTCCAGCGGCAGGGAGACGTTTTCGAGCGCGGTCATGCCGGCCAGCAGATGAAAAGACTGGAACACGAAGCCGACCTGGCCGGCCCGCAAGGCGGCGCGGCCGTCCTCGTCGAGCCGCTGCAGCGGCTGGCCGAACAGTGCAACCTCGCCGCCGCTGGCGGTGTCCAATCCGGCCAGCAGGCCGAGCAGCGTGGACTTGCCCGCGCCCGAGGCGCCGAGTATCGACACCGCATCGCCGGCGTTCACTTGCAGGTCCACGCCCTGCAGAATGGCCAGGGCGCCACCGGGCGCCGACACGGTCTTACTGATTTGGGAGGCAACGATGACGGGTTCGCGCGCTGGTTTTTGGCGAATGGCCTGTACGACGGTCACGTTCTGTTTCCTGCTCGGTGGCGGCGCGGCAGCCGCGCCGCGCCTGCTGGTGGTAGGCGACAGTCTGAGCGCCGCCTATGGCATCCCGGCCGCGCAGGGCTGGGTACAGCTGTTGCAGCAACGCCTGGCCGATCACGGCTACCCGCACCAGGTGGTCAACGCCAGTATCACGGGTGATACCAGCCGCGGCGGCCTGGCGCGGCTGCCGGCGGCCCTCGCGGCCCACGCGCCGGCCGTGGTCGTGCTGGAACTGGGCGCCAACGACGGCCTGCGTGGGTTTGCGCCGGCGCTGACCCGGCAGCATCTGCGCGAAATGATCGATCTCGCGGCCGCTGCCGGCGCCCGCGTCCTGCTGTTGGGCATAAAGCTTCCGGCTAATTATGGCAGTGACTACGGCGACAAGTTCCACCAGGTTTACCTGGATCTGGCCGAGGAAACGCAGGTTACCCTGGTGCCCTTCTTTCTTGAAGGCGTCGCCGAGACTCGTGACCTGATGCAGGCCGATGGCATCCATCCGGCGGCCGAGGCGCAGCCGCGCATGCTCGATAACGTTTGGGTGGCGTTGGAGCCGCTGCTGGCGCCGGAGTAGCTTCCCGGCGCCGTGGTGGTGCAGCTGATCCTGGGCCGGTTTGGCTCGTCGTTGTCGAGGATAGCTTGTTGCACGACGCGCTGCTGCACTGCACTATCGCCGCTAACAGCCTTGGTCGAGGGCTAAAATTCCTCGTGCGCTGGCCGCTAAGCCGCGCACAGTCTTAAGTTTATTGTTATCGAGTTCTGCCATGGACCGCCGTCGCAAGGTGCAGAAAAAGAACCTCAAACGCCTGCTGTTGGCGGCGCTGCTGTCACCCGCGCTGGCGCAGGGGCTGTCCCTGGGCGACGCCGTGGTGCAGTCCTACCTGATGGAGCCCCTGCTTGCCGAGGTGCCGGTAACGGCATCGACGCCGGACGAGCTTGCGGAACTCAGGTTGCGCCTGGGCGCGCAGCGCGAGTTCGACCGTTTCGGCATTACCCGGCTGCCGCTGCACGGTGAGCTGCGCTTCGAGTTGCAGCAGCGCGACGGCGCATGGCTGATCCAGATCCGCTCCCGGTCACCTGTTCGCGAACCCTACCTGTCGTTCCCTTTGGAAGCGGTATGGCGGGGTGGGCAACTGCTGCGTGAGTACACGGTGCTGCTCGATCCGCGCGTGGTCCCGCGGCCGGCCGCTGGCGGCAGCTCTGGTGCCGGCCGTGCCGCCGCAGCCGGGCCCGCCGCTCCTGCCGCCGGCAGCTACGGCCCGGTGCGCCCCGGTGAGACCCTGTGGCCCATAGCGCAACGGCTCAAACCGGCGGGGGTGAGCACCGAGCAGATGATGATGGCGCTGTTACGCGCCAATCCCGCGGCCTTCGTCGGCAACAATGTGAATCGCTTGCAGGCGGGCGCGCAGCTGCGGGTTCCCGACCTGGCGGAGATCCGGGCCCAGGGTTCGACCCAGGCGCGCACGGCATTCCGCGCCCAGACCGAGGCTTGGCGCGGCGGGCCCCCCGGTAGTCCCGCTGCGGTCCCCGCGCCGCCGGAAGCCGCTGCCGAGGAGGCGTCGGAGCTGCGCATTCTCGAGCGCGAGTCCGGCGGGGTTGAACCGCTGGGCGAGCCGGTGCCGGCCGATGACGCGGAGCGGCGGTTGTTGCTGGCGCTCGAGCGGGCCGAGGCGCAGCGCCTGGAGACCGAGGCGCTGCAACTGCAGATCGACCAGTTGCAGGCGCAACTGGCGCAGATGCGGCAGTTGCTGGAGCTGAAGGAAGCCCAGGTCAGCGCGCTGCAGGCCGCGGCGGCGGTGCCGACCGATGCCCCCGCAGCGCCGCCGGCGCCCGAGACGGCGGCCGCGGCGGCGCCGGTTGAGGCCATCCCGCCAGCCATGGTCCGCATACCCGACCGCAACCCCGTGCAACCGGCGTCTGACGGCTTGGGCGGCTGGTGGGTCTGGCTCGGGGTTCTCGGATCGCTGGTCGCCGCCCTGTTGGCGGTCCTGCTGTGGCGGCGCACCGCACCGACGGACTTACCGCTGGCGCGCCACCCGGACGTGAGGGTGGATGTTTCTCCCTATGCCGATGCGGTCGCCCGTCTGGGGGCGCAGCGGCGGGAGCCGGCTGCCCGGGGCAACGCGGCTGCTGCCACGGCGTCAGTCCCAGCCGATGTGGCGACGGAGCCCCTGGAGCTTGATGATCTGGAACAGGCCTTGGGGCGCGCCGGCATGCCGCAGGCTGCGCCGGCCGGCCTTCCCGACCGGCCCCTCGGTGATCTCGCCGGGTCGCTGGCCCCGATCCGGGCGGCGGCCGAGGCGGTCAGCGACGATGAAATCGAATCCTGGGTGCGCGACCTGGCGGACGAATCCGATCTCGTCGGTTGGAACCACGGCGACGCCCGCGAGCTGGTCGGGTCCCTGGACGGCAACCACGACCCGGCGGGGGTGCAGCTGTCCCCCGATCGCGGTTTTGCCGATACGGCCTCCGATTCCCTGGGCATCGATCACTGGCATGACGAGCGTCTGGACGACGGGACAGAGCCCGATCCAGCGATGCTCAGGCTGGAACTGGCCCAGGCCTACCTGGAGATCGGCGATCCGGAGGCCGCCCGCGAGATCCTCACCCAGGTGGTGGACGACTCGCTGGCAGGTCCCGAGCAGCAAGAGGCGCAGCGGCTGTTGAATTCTCTGCGTTGAGCCTGGCGCCACTCAGCGGAGCTGCCGCCACCAGCGGCCGACGATGTCGCCGACCGCCAAGTCCTCGGGTCCTTCGTTCCAGCTCTTGGTGATGGGCACGTCGGCGCTGGCCGGTGGCGGCTCGGGCGGGTAGATCTGAAAGCGCGTCGGTAACGGGGTCGCCTCGCCTACGGCCAGTGCCTCGCCCCGGCGCAAGGTGGTCAGCACCTCGGCGAGGTTCTGCTCGCCCTCGGGCAGCAGCCGGCGTACGTAGGCCTGGTCGTCCGGGTTGGTGATGCGCAGGCAGATATAGTTCGAGCACTGCGCCAACACGGTCTCGGACAACTCGGTCGGGCGCTGGCTGACCACGCACAGGCACACCCCGTACTTGCGTCCTTCCTTGGCGATGCGTTCCATGGCGCGGCGCGTGCCGGTGTGGCGCTCGTCATGCTCGCGTGGGATGTACTGGTGCGCCTCTTCGCATACCAGCAGGATCGGGAACTCGCGCCGGCGCGGGTTCCAATAGTTGAACTCGAAGGCCAGCCGGCCGATCTGTGCCGACACCGTGGGCCGCACGTCGGCCGGGACCGGGCTCAGATCGATCACTGTGATCTGGCGCTTGGGCTCGCCCAGGCCGATGAAGTCGCGCAGCAGGTCTTCGAGGTGTTCCGATTCGGTGCGCTTCTTCGGGCGGAACAGGAAGTCGTAGCGGGAGTCATTGAACAGGGCCTGGAACCGCACCAGGAACTCGTCGAACAGGCCGAACAGCGGGCCCTTGGTCTTGCCGAAATCCAGCTGCTGTTCGTTGGCTTTCTTGCACTGCAGATAGAGTTCCTTGATCGAGAAGAACACCGGCGAGTCGACCGACAGCCGGTCGATCCCCAGGTCCATATTGGCCTTGCGGCGCAGCGCATACAGGGCTTCGCGCAGGAAGGCGATCTGTACCGAGGCGTTGGGATCGGTGCGATCGACCAGCAGGTCGACCAGCTCGGCATAGGTCAGCAGCCAGTAGGGGATCTCCAGTGCGCGGGCGTCGAGGTGGCGCACCACGTGCTCCGGGAAGGCGCTGTGCAGTTTGCCTTGTTCGTCGTGCCAGCCGTATTCACCGTGCAGGTCGAGCAGCACGATATGGGCGCGCGGCATGGCCTTGACCGCCCGCTGCAGCAGGCTGGCGACTGTCCACGACTTGCCGGCGCCCGATTGGCCGAGGATGGCGATGTGGCGGCTGAACAGGGTATTGGGGTCGAGATAGACCTTCAGCTCTGGCCGGTTGCTCAGGCGCCCCATGTCCAGACCGCCGGCCCGGTAGCGATCGAACAGGTCCGTGGCCTGGGTGGCGGTGGTCAGGTAGACCTCCGCCCCAGTCACCGGGAAACGGTTCACCCCGCGGCTGAACCGCCCGTCCTTGCCGATCTCCCCCAGGGGCAACAGCGCGAGCTTGCGCACCCCGCCGGGTTCTTCCCACATTCGCATCACCTGCGCCAGCAGGTTGACGTTGCGCTGGCGCACGCTCAGCTGGCTGCCGAGCTGGCCCACGGCCACCTCTTCGAGGCCGATCCGCACCGTGGACTGGAAACCTTCGTCATCGGAGCGCAGGGTCGCCACCAGGTGGTCGCCCGCCACGTCCGAGATATGCCCGACCAATGCGGTGTCCTGCTCGGTCGGGATCAGTTGTTCAATCGTGTCCATGCGGGGATGAGCACCTTGGAAATGCGCAGGTAGATCATAGCCGCAAGGATCGCGCATCCCAAGGAGCGGACCCGCAAACCCGGCGGCTGCGGTTGTCTGGCCGATGTGACAGAACGCTAGAATAAGCGGCACCATGACGCCTGCCTTTAGGCCTCGCCGCGGAGTAGAAGCCCATGTCCCGAGTTACCGTCGTCGGCGCCGGGTTCGGTGCCCTGACTGCCATTCGCAAGCTGCGGGCGGCCGACGCCGCGCTGCAGATCGACGTCATCGCACCCCGGCCCGAGTTCGTGTTTTACCCCGGCACCATCTGGGTGCCGACCGGTTTGCGCCGCCCGGAGGATCTGGTGGTTCCGCTCGAACCCTTTTTCGCGCGCATGCGGGTCGATTACCACCCGGCGCGAGTTACTGGACTGCGGCCCGGTGGCCGGGTGGTCCTGACCGACCGAGGCGAGGTGCCCAACGACGGGTTGATCATCGCCTCGGGGGGGCGTTTCCTCAAAAAGCTGCCGGGGATCGAGCACGCGATTACCCCGTGTGAGGGCATTCCCGCGGTCACCGCCATCCGCGACCGCCTGGCGACGTTGGACGGCGGCACCCTGGCCTTCGGCTTCGCCGGCAACCCCAAGGAGCCGGCCGCCATGCGCGGTGGGCCGGTGTTCGAGTTCTTGTTCGGCATCGACAGCCACCTGCGGGCGCAGGGCCGACGCGAGCGCTTCAAGCTGGTGTTCTTCACCCCCGGCGAGCAGCCGGGCCAGCGGCTCGGCCCCAAGGCAGTCGAGGGTATCCGGCGCGAACTTGCCAAGCGCGGCATAGACACGCATCTCGGCCACAAGCTGCTGGGCTTCGAGGCGGACAAGGTCAAGACCGAGGGTGGCGAGTTCCACGCCGATCTGATCCTGTTCATGCCGGGCATGACGGGCAACCAGTGGTTCGACCATACCGACCTGGCGCGGTCCGCGGGCGGGCTGCTCAAGGCCGACCGCTATTGCCGGGTCGAGGGTCAGGACAGGATCTATGTCGCGGGCGACTCGGGCAGTTTTCCCGGGCCGGACTGGTTACCCAAGCAGGCGCATATGGCGGACCTGCAGGCCGCGGCGGCGGCCGCCAATCTGCTGGGCGAGTTTGCCGGCAGCGCGCCCAGCCACGGTTTCAAGGCGGAGCTGGTGTGCATCGTCGACAGTCGCAACAGCGGCATGCTGGTGGCGCGTACCGAACGCCGCAGCCTGGTGCTGCCGCCCTCACCGGTGTTTCACTGGGCCAAGCGGGCCTTTGAGTGGTGGTACCTGCGCCAGTACCGCTGAGGCCCAGGGGTTGCCTCAACCGTTGAGCAGCAGCTGTAGCGACAGCGCCAGCGACACCAGGACCAACAGCGGTCGGACCAGGCGCCCGCCGTGCCGTACCACCAGGTGCGCGCCCAGCCAGGCACCGGCCACCTGGGCGAGGCCCATGGCCAGCCCCAGCGGCCACAGCACCTGGCCGGCGGCGGCGAACAGTAGCAGGGCGGCGAGGTTGCTGGTGAAGTTGAGCACCTTGGTGCCGGCGGTGGCCCGGGTCAGGTTGTAGCCCAGCAGCAGGACGAAGGCGGCGGCAAAGAAGGTGCCGGTGCCCGGTCCGAAAAAGCCGTCGTAAAAGCCCACGCCGGTGCCGATCAGCAGGGCGAACAGCGGGTGGCTGATGCGGTGCTCGGCATCCGCAATGCCGATCCGGGGAGAGAACAGAAAGTACAAAGCGAAGCCGATCAGCAGCAACGGAACCAGCCGCGCCAGCAGCTCGGGATGCAGCCGCTGCACCGCGAGCGCGCCGGCCGCCGCACCGACGAAGGTGCAGGCGATCGCCGGGGCGAGGCGGCGCAGGTCGACACGGCCATGACGCACGAAGTGCAGGGCGGCGGTGAAGGAACCGAATACCGCCTGTGCCTTGTTGGTGGCGAGCGCCTGTACCGGTGGTAGGCCCGCCCAAAGCAGTGCCGGCACGGTCAGCAGGCCCCCGCCGCCGGCGATGGCGTCGACAAAACCGGCCAGTCCGGCGAGCGCCGTCAGGCTTAGCAACAGCTCGATTGTGATAGTGTCCACGTCCTGACCGCCGGACCCTGCTGGGTGGGGCATTCTAGCCCGTACTGCAGGACGGCCGGCGGGCAGCAAGTCTGCACCAAGGCCGTCAGCCTGGAGGTGGGCCGCAGAGCGAGACTCGGGCCGCGCCGGATACGGCCTGCGTTGTGCGACCGGAAAAAATTTTGGCATCCGCGGCATGGCAGCGCTGGACCGGCGGCCCGGATGCAGGCCGTGGACCGCCAACGCGGGCGGTGCCATCGCGCCCTGGGTTTACCCACATCGGCAGGGCGTCGCGATAGCCGGGGTAGGAGAATCTTATGCACTTGATCGTTGGCGATGTCGGGGGCACCCATGCCCGATTGGCACTGGCCCGCACGGACGGCGAGCAGGTCAGCCTGCTGCGGGAACGGGTCTACCCGAGTCGGGACTACCCTGACCTGGGATCGCTCTTGGCAGCGTTTCTGCGCGACCTGCCGCGGGTCGCGATCGGTTGGGCCTGTATCGGCGTGGCTGG
>JBFZDU010000025.1:0-3894 GCA_041307205.1 Gammaproteobacteria bacterium
TGCGATGAAACCCTGGGCAGCTCGTCCCCCTGCGCATCGCGCCGCGAGTCCTGCTCGCCCTGCTCGCCCTGCTCGCCCTGAGCGTGGCCTGGGAAACGTCCGATTGTGAGGGTGACCTGACGCCCTACCCGCTGCGCCCAACCGAGGATCCATCACCATGATATGCAAAGCAATCCTGACCAAATTTGCCACGCTGACCGCGCTGGGCGCCCTGTGGTTGACAACGCCTGTCTGGGCAGCGGATCAGTCGATCATCGTGCAATCGACCACCTCCACCGCCAATTCGGGTTTGTACGACCACATTCTGCCGCTGTTCGCCGCCACGAGCGGAATCCAGGTCAAGGTGGTCGCGGTCGGCACCGGGCAGGCGATCAAGAACGCGCGTAACGGCGACGGTGACGTTCTGCTGGTGCACGCCAAGGCAGCGGAGGAAAAGTTCGTCGCCGAGGGTTATGGCGTGGCGCGCTTCGACGTGATGTACAACGACTTCGTCATCGTCGGCCCGCCATCCGATCCGGCCGGTATTAGCGGGATGCAGGACGCCGCAGTGGCCTTGGGCCGGCTCGCGGCCGCAAAGGCCGTCTTCGCCTCGCGCGGCGACGACTCGGGTACGCACCAGCAAGAGCTGCATCTATGGCAAGCCGCCGGCATCGACCCCAAGACGGCCAGTGGCACCTGGTATCGCGAAACGGGTTCGGGCATGGGCACGACCCTGAACATCGCCACCGGCATGGGCGCCTATACGCTCACCGACCGGGCGACCTGGATCAGCTTCAAGAACAAGGGGGATTACCGCATCCTCGTGGAGGGAGACCCGGCGTTGTTCAACCAGTACGGCGTGATCCTGGTCAATCCCCAGCAGCACCCGCGGGTGAATGCCGCAGCGGGCCAGGCGTTCATCGACTGGCTTTTGGGTGACGCCGGGCAGGCTGCCATCGCGAGCTTCAAACTGGAAGGGCAACAACTGTTCTTCCCCAACGCCAGCAAGTAGCGCCCGAGTTCAGCCGCCGTTGAACTGGACCCGCCCGAAACCGGCGATGTCATATCCTTGCAGCTCTTCGGCCTTCTGGCGGAAGGCCGGCGTCCGGCAGAATTGGACGAAGCGCTGCAGGGGCGGCTCGAACCAGGCGCGCCGGTCCACCAGCAGGTCGAAGCGCTCGCGCATCACCGGGACGAACCCCAAACGGTATTGGCGCGCCAACCCAAGCAGCCCGAATGCGACATCCGCCTTGCCCTCGGACACCACCAGGGCCGCATCGGTCTCGGTGCGCGCCGCCGCGGTGAACGCGAGCTCGGCCGGCGCCACGCCACGGTCGTGCAGCAGGTGCTCCAGGAGCGACTGGCTGCCCGCCCCGCCCTGCCGCGGCACGATGCGCCGCCCCCTGAGATCGTCCAGGCCCTGAATCTGCGAGCGACAGCCCGGCGCCACGATCAGGCCGCGCTCGCGCCAGGCGAATTCCAGCAACACCACCGCGGCATCGGCAAACCGGGCCCGCACCACGGGTTCGTTCCAGGCATTGCCGTCGGGCGCGTACAAGTGCAACCCGGTCGCGACACCCTCGGCCGGCGCAAACCGCGCCAGGCCGTCCGCACTGCCATCAAAGAAGGTCGCAAGCCCGGACCCGGACTCGCGCAAGGCCCAGTCGAGCAACGGATCGTGACTGCCAAGCATCACCTTGGGCACCGCGGCTGCAGGTCTCGGTGTAAGCCCGGCACTCTTGCTCGCCACCCAGGCGTCGATGGCGGCACGCGGGAACAACAGTTTGCCGGTCGCCCTGGAGCACGGCACCGCACCCGTTGCCGCCAGGTCGTAGACCTTGCGCTCCTTGATGCGCAGGAGTTCCGCGAGCTCCCTGGTGGTGAGGTATTCGGTGGAGAACTCGGTCATGGGAGGTCTTGGTGGGCCGGATTGGCGAACGGCTCGGGTTTCAAACCGAAGATACTTGCAGGAGTGCCCGGCGACCGCAACCGGACCGGCGCCATAGGCACCAACCCCATGGCCAGTCAGGCCATGGCCTTGCTCGTTGACAAGCCTGCAACCAGCAGCCAGCCTTGGCTGCCTCATCCGAATCGCGTCGAAGAGGCTTGGAGCCAAAGCTAACAGGAGCAACCCGATGACGACGGCACGCAAATACCTGCACTTTGAACATGGACCGGCGACCATCGCCGGGACGGCCAAGGTGCTCTGCCTGATCGGCCTGCTCGTGTGCGGCAGCGGCACCGGACAAGCCGCGCCCTCGATAGCAGCGGAATTGATTGCCGATGGGCTCCCCCGCCCGGTCGGCATCGCCCACGCCGGCGATGGGTCGCAGCGCTTGTTCATCGTGCTGCAAGGCGGGCGGGTGCTGATCCACGATGGCGCCCAGCTGCTTGCAACGCCCTTTTTGGATATCAGCGCGCGCGTTTCCTGCTGCGGCGAGCGCGGGCTACTCGGTATCGCCTTCCATCCCGATTACGCCAGTAACGGCTTATTTTTTGTCAATTACACCGATACCGATGGGAACACGGTCATCGCAAGGTACAGGGTCTCTGCCAACGCCAACGTCGCCGACGCAAGTTCCGGAGCCACCCTGCTCACCGTTGCGCAGCCGTTTGCAAACCACAACGGGGGGCAGCTGCAATTCGGTCCGGACGGCTATCTGTACATCGGCCTGGGAGACGGCGGCTCAGGCGGGGATCCAGGCAACAGGGCACAAAATCCCGGCCTGTTGCTGGGCAAGATGCTGCGCATCGACGTGGACTCGGGATTTCCTTATGCCGTCCCTCCTGACAACCCTTTGGTAGGAGTACCCGGGGCACGACGCGAGATCTGGGCCCTGGGCTTACGCAACCCCTGGCGTTTCAGCTTCGACCGCTCAACCGGGGACCTGTTCATCGGCGATGTCGGTCAGAACAGCTGGGAGGAGGTCGACTTCCAGCCAGCATCGAGCCGGGGCGGCGAGAATTACGGCTGGCGCCTGATGGAGGGGACCCATTGCTTCAATCCACCCACCGGCTGCAACGACGGCAGTTTGACCTTGCCCATTCTCGAGTACCCGCACCCTGCGGGCTGTTCGGTCACCGGCGGCTACCGTTATCGGGGCGGTGGCTATCCCGCACTGCAAGGCACCTATCTATACGCCGACTTCTGCTCGGGCATCATCTGGGGAGCGACTCCCGGCAGCGATGGCATCTGGACGCCGGAGGTGCTTTTGGATACACCGTTCCTCATCAGCAGCTTCGGCGAGGACGAATCGGGTGAGATCTATCTGGCCCACAACGCCGCTGCCAACGGTGCGATCTACCGCCTGAAGCCCGCGGTCGCCGCGCTCAGGGTCGGCAGCATTGCCGTCGATCACAACTGGCGACGCGTCGACCTGAGCGCCCGCGTCAGCACCCCCGTGGTCATCGCCGGTCCGCCGACCTACCGGGGATCGGACCCTGGCGTCGTGCGCTTGCGAAGGGTTGGCGACCTCGGCTTTGAGATGCGCTTTCAGGAATGGGACTACCGCGCCCGTGACTTCGCCGATAACTTCCATGTTTTCGAGGATGTCCCCTACCTCGCCCTGCAGCCCGGTCGCCAAGTGATGAGTGACGGCTCGGTATGGGAGGTCGGAACCTTTGATATCGGCGGCACCGGCACTTGGCAAAGGCTGCCATTCAGCCAGCCTTTTGTCGCTGTCCCGCACCTGTTCCTGACGGTGCAGACCAACAACGGCACCCAAGCCGTGGCGGTACGGGGCAGGAACGTCGGGGTCAACGGGTTCGAAGCGGCACTGTTCGAGGAACAGGCCCTGATGGACGGGCACGCGGTCGAGACCCTTGGATACCTGGCTATCCACAGCCCGGCCGGCAGCGGGCTGATCGACCTTGCCGGCGTACAGGTCCCCTACCTGCTGCAAAGTCTGAGCGCCG
>JBFZDU010000026.1:0-5935 GCA_041307205.1 Gammaproteobacteria bacterium
CCAACATGCTGATCCGTTCGCGCATTACCCTCGTCTCCCTGGCAGCGACCGTAACCGTGGCCGCCACGCTCAGCCTGGCTGCTTACTCCGCCCAACGCGCGGCCGAGCAACGCTTCGCCGCGGTATCCCTGTCAGGCACGCAGATCCTGCTCGACCAACTGGTCGGCCGGCATGCCGCGGAGCTGTCGGCCTTCACCAAGGCGCTGACGCGCGATCCGCTGACCATCGAGGCGCTGCGCCGGGGCGACCACAAGGCGCTGCAGGAACAGGTGGACACGACCCACAACCTGTTCTACAGCGACGGCACCCTGGACCGCCTGCAGATCCTGGACCCCCAGGGCAATTACCTGGCGACGGCACCGCAGCGTTTCAGCGGCGCGACGGCCAAGGCGCTGGTCAGCAAGGCCGCCAGCGAAGGCATAGTCGTGCCCGGCCTGACCCTGGACGACGATGGCGAGTTTCAGGTCGCGATCGCTTTTCCGCTGTACGTCCGCGGCAAGCTGAAGGGCGTGGCGGTCTACAGCCGCAAGCTGCAGCGGTTCATCGATGATTTCCAACGCAACGACGGTTCGGATGTGTTCGTCTTCGACCGGGAGGGGAAGAGCAGATACGCGGCAGGAAACAACCAGGCCCGAGACATCGACTGGGCCGTGAGCGGTGCCGAAACCGGCAACCTCGACGTGGTCCACCAGGACGGCCGTTATCACGCGATCTCCGCCATCCCCATCCGGACCACCGCGGGGCAGGCAATCGGCACCCTGGTGGTGGCGGCGGACGAAACCGAGACCTACCAGATCCAGGCCACGGCCAGGTACACGTCCCTGAGCGTCGTCCTGGTGATCCTGATCGGCGCGGCACTGGGGCTGTTCTGGTACATCCGGCGCGCCTTCACGCCGATCGAGCAGGTGATTTCCTCGATGACCGCGATTGCCGCGGGTGATCTTGGCTGCCAGGTGCCGGCCCGCGACCAGGACGACGAAACCGGCCGGCTGACCCGGGCCCTCTGTGGCATGGTGCAGCAGTTGCGGGAACTGGTTGCGGACATCACCGCCTCTTCGGAGCAGTTGACCATCGCCGGACAGAGCCTGCAGGTCATCACCGCGGAAGGCAGCCACAGCATTGCCCAGCAGTCGGTCGAGACCGACCAGGTCGCCACGGCCGTGAACCAGATGACGGCCACGGTGCAGGAGGTGGCCCGCAATGCCGCGGAGGCCGCGCTGTCCGCCACCCAGGCCAGCGAAAAGGCGGCGGGCGGCAAGGCAATCGTCACCCAGACCATAGCGTCCATCAACAAACTGGCCGGCGACGTCGAGCAGGCGGGGTCGGTCGTCAGCCGCCTGCGCACCGAAAGCGAAAACATCGGCGCCGTGCTCGATGTCATCCGCGCCATCTCGGAACAGACCAACTTGCTGGCACTGAACGCCGCCATCGAGGCCGCCCGGGCAGGCGAGCAAGGGCGGGGGTTCGCGGTGGTGGCCGACGAGGTACGCACCCTGGCGAGCCGCACCCAGGCGTCCACCGCGGAGATCCAGAAAATGATCTCGCGCCTGCAGGAAGGCGCCCTGGAAGCGGTCGAGGTGATCCATACCAGCCAGTCGAGCTCTGCGGCAACGGTCGAGCAGGCCACCCGCGCCGGCGAGGCGCTGAGCGCCATCACCGAATCCGTGGCGCAAAGCAACGCGATGAACGGGCAGATCGCCAAGGCGGCGGAAGAACAGTACAGCGTGGCGGAAATGATCAACACCAGCGTGGTGCACATTGCCGCGCTCGCCGAGGCATCGCGCGAGCGCACCGGGCAGACCGCCACCGCGGCCAGCACCATGTCGGAGTTGAGCGGAAAGCTGGAAGCGCTGGTCCACCGCTTCCGGGTGTGATGGCGCGGCGGCGGCCACCCGACTCAGGGTATGGCAGCCGCGGCCAACGGGGTCCCGGTTACCCACCCGGCCGCGGTCGGCGCCAGCGGTCCTGGGTCGAGAATCAGCCGGCCGAGCTGCGTTTGCGCGCAAGCGTCAGTCCGTCGCCGATCGGCACCAGGCTCAGGCTTACCCGCGCATCGCCGCGCAGCCGCTCATTCAGCCCGCGGATGGCGACGGTAGCGGCGTCCTGCACGGCCGGGTCGGCGACGCTGCCGTTCCACAGGGTATTGTCCAGCATGATCAGGCCACCGCTGCGCACCAGCGCCAGGCAGCGCTCGTAGTACGCGAGGTAGTTCTCCTTGTCGGCATCGATGAATGCAAGGTCGAAGCGCCCCGCCTCATCCGCGCGCAACAAACCGTCCAGGGTGTCCAAGGCCGGCCCGATGCGCAGCTCGATGCGGTCGCGCACGCCGGCGCTTTCCCAGTACGGAATGCCGAGTGCCGTCCACTCGGCGCTCAGATCACAGCAGATCAGTTGCCCTTCGGGTCCGAGCGCCTGCGCCAGCCACAGGGCGCTGTAGCCGGTGAAGGTGCCGATCTCCAGTGCCCGGCGCGCCCCCACCAATTCGGCGAGCAGCGCCATGAACTGGCCCTGCTCCGGCGCGATCTGCATGCCCGCCCGCGCGTGTGGCGCGGTGGCCTCGCGCAGCGCGCGCAGCTCGGGCGCTTCGCGCAGCGAATGCTGCAGCAGGTAGCCATACAGCCGATCGTCGAGGGTCAGGGTACGTCGCGACATGCGGCCTCCTTGATTGTCCGTTCCGAGCACACCACAATGCCGCGGTCCGATTCAACGAGGCCCGGCATGCAGGATTACCAGCGCGACTTCCTTGACTTTGCCCTGCAGGTGGGCGTGCTGCGCTTCGGCGAGTTCACGCTCAAGTCCGGCCGGGTCAGCCCTTACTTCTTCAATGCCGGGCTGTTCAACACCGGCGCCAGCCTGGCCCGCCTCGGCCGTTTCTACGCCCAGACCATAGTCCAGTCCGGGATCAGCTGCGACCTGCTCTATGGCCCGGCTTACAAGGGCATCCCGCTGGCCGCGGTCACCGCGGCGGCGCTGTACGACCAGCACGGCTTGGACCTGCCCTATGCCTTCAACCGCAAGGAGGTCAAGGACCATGGCGAGGGCGGCATCATCGTCGGGCACGCCCTGGCGGGCCGGGTGCTGATTATCGACGATGTCATCTCGGCGGGGACCTCGGTGCGCGAGTCGGTCGACATCATCCAGGCCCAGGGCGCCACGCCCGCCGGCGTGGTGATCGCCCTGGATCGCCAGGAACGCGGCCGCGGTGACAAATCGGCGATCCAGGAAGTCGAACTGGAGATGGGACTGCCGGTCGCCGCCATCGCGCGCCTGCAGGACCTGGTGACCTTCCTGGGGGAGCGTGGCGACAGCGCCGCGCACCTGGCGGCTATCGAAGCGTACCGGGCGCAGTACGGGGTTGGATAAGCGGGCCAAGGAATTTTGGCCGACCCGGTTCGCTTGGCATACCCCGTCCAGTGGATTGTCAGAGGGGGGGGGGACGGCCCGGTTCACGCACTCAGGGATCCGCGCGGCAAGCCGCTACCGAAAATGGCCGAACCGCCCGGCAGCAGACCAGGGCGGTCGCGGTGGCGGGCCTGATGAACCCGGCCGAGCGGACGGCGACGCACCCAGTACAGCCTGGGCCGCGGGTCAGCCACCCGAGCGCAGTTGTCGCGACGCACCGCGGGACCCCGCGGATGCCACCGGCGTGAGTAAGCCTAAAAGTGTGGCGGTGGTGATTATAATCGGGAAGGAGTTGCCCTCAGGAACACGCATGCGGCAGGCAATCGCTTACACGGTATTGATCTTGTGCAGCAGCCTCTGGAGCACTGCGGCGACCGCCAAGCTGTACAAGTGGGTCGACGCGGACGGCGGCGTTCACTATTCGGACCGCGTTCCGCCCGATGCCGTCGGGCAGGAGCGATCGGTACTGGACAAACGCGGCATCGAGGTGGAACGCACCGATCGGGCCAGGACCCCCGAGGAAATCGCCCGAGACGAGGAATTGGCGCGCCTGCGCGCCATTCAGCAGCAGCTGCGCGCCGACCAGGAAGAGCGTGACCGCGTGCTGCTCAATACCTTCCGCACCGAGGAAGACCTGCTCCTCGCGCGCGAGCGCAAGCTCGAAGTCGTCGATGCCCATATCAACCTGGCCGAGGCCAACATCCGGCGCCTGAAGAGCCGTCTCGCCACCATGCAGACCAAGGCCGCGACCACCGAACGCCAGGGCGAAGCGGTCAGTCCGGCGTTCCGCGCCGAGATCGAGACGACGCGGCGGCAGATCGAGGAGACCTACGCCGCGATCGTGACGCGGGAGAAGGACAGGCAGAGCATCAGTGCCGGTTTCGACCAGGACCTGACGCGCCTCAGGGAATTGCGCAACCTGCGCACCACCACTGCGGCGGCGCCGGCACCGGTCGGGCCGCGCCGCTACCGCCTGCTCGACACCCTGGTGCAATGCGACACGGCGAGCCTGTGCGCGACCTACTGGGAACGCGCCGGCAGCTACGCGCAGCGCGAGGCGACCACCCAGCTGCAACTGACCGGCGAACGCATCCTGCTGACCGCCTCGCCGGCCAAGGACCAGGACATCAGTGTGACCGTCTCGCGCATCCCCGAGGGGGGCGGCGTCGAGTTGATCTTCATGGACGTTCAGTGCCGCAACTCGCCGCTCGGCGCGGAATTCTGCAACAGCCCGGCAGTGCAGCGGGTCCGCGCCGGCTTCAAGGATTACGTGACCGGGCAGACGGCCGCGGCGGCGCCCGCCACCCCGGCCCAGTGACGGGCGGCACCGGCTACTCCTCCGCCCCCAGGTCACTGAACACGCCGAGCTGCAGCATCGGCCAGTCCTGCTCCCAGCCAGCCAACGCGGCTTGACGGAAGCGGGTGCGCAGGAACTGTTGCATGCGGCCCTCCACGTAGGCCGTCAGCAGAGCGGCGGCGGCCTCTGGGCTGGCCCTCAGGCTGGCGTCGCGGCGCAGTTCCGCTTCGCGCAACACCTGGCGCAGCTGGGTGGTGAGGCGGTCAAAGAACTTCTCCACCCGCTCGTGCAGGCGCTCGCGCTCGCCGACGATGGCATCGCCCAACAGCACCCGGGTGATGCCCGGGTTGCGGTCGGCAAAACCCAGCAGCAGATACAGGATCTTGCCGCAACGCACCCGGGTGCGGCGCTCCTCGGCCAGGATCTGGTTGACGCGCGTGAAAACCCCGTCTTCGGCGAAGGCGATCAGCCCCTCGAAAATGCGCGCCTTGCTGGCGAAATGCCGGTACAGCGCCGCCTCGGACACACCGACGGCGCGCGCCAGCCCCGCCGTGGTGATGCGATCGCCCGGGTTGGTTTCCAGCTCGCGGGCCAGGGCCTCGAGGATGGCCTGTTTGCGGCTCGGACGCGGCATTTCAGCGGCGCCGGATCAGGGTGCCTATGCCTTCGTCCGTGAACAGCTCGACCATCACGGCATGTTGTACCCGGCCATCGATGATGTGCGCCGAGTTGACGCCGCCCTTTACAGCATCCAACGCGCAGGCGATCTTCGGTAGCATGCCGCCCGTGATGGTGCCGTCGGCCACCAGGGCGTCGACCTTCTCCAGGGTGAGCCCGGTCAGCAACTGGCCCTGCTTGTCCAGCAGGCCCTGGGTGTTGGTGAGCAGGATCAGTTTTTCGGCCCGCAGCACCTCGGCCATCTTGCCGGCCACCAGGTCGGCATTGATGTTGTAACTGCGGCCGTCTTCGCCCACCCCGATGGGCGCCACCACCGGGATGAAATTACCGTGTACCAGCATGTCCACCACGGACGCGTCGATGCTGGCCACCTCGCCGACGTGGCCGATGTCGATGATCTCGGGTTCCTGCAACGCCGGCGAGTCGCGCCGCAGCATCAACTTGCGGGCCCGGATGAGGTCGCCGTCCTTGCCGGTAAGGCCCACGGCCGAGCCACCGTGGCGGTTGATCAGGGTCACGATCTCCTTGTTCACCAGGCCGCCCAACACCATCTCGACC